>JBJKSV010000311.1:0-3775 GCA_046703605.1 Limisphaerales bacterium | reverse complement strand
CGGCTGCCGGCAAAAAGGCCTTCACCAATTATATCAACCTGCTGGAGCAGATTGTTGAGCAGAGCAGATCGAGGTAGGCTCATGGAATTTGAACGAGGAAAAGTTGATGGCGTCAATTACTTTGCATTGCAAAGTGTGATGCAAGCGGGCCCCGGCGCGGCCGGGCGGGCAGTTCCAGGGCGCAGAACAGAGCAGAGATGAGTTTATGAGAATTATTCGGGCAGAACATCTTGGGATGTGCTTCGGCGTGCGCGACGCAATTGCGCTGGCGCTGGAGCATTCCCGAAGCGAGCCGCTAACGATTCTGGGTGATCTCGTCCATAACGAGACGGTGCAGGCCGCCTTGCGCGCCCGGGGCATCCGGATTGCCTCCCGGAATGGACCGCTGGAGACGGAATCGGTGATGGTCACGGCGCACGGAGCGTCGGAGAAGGCGATGGCGGAGGTGCGGGGGCGGGGTCACCGGCTGCACCAGGCCACGTGTCCCCTGGTGCATTTTGCGCACAGGGCGGTGGCGAACCTGGTGAGGGAGGGCTATCACCCTGTAATTATCGGCCAGCGCGAGCATGTGGAGGTGCGAGGCTTAACGGAGGATTTGGCTGATTTCGATGTTGTGCTCCATGAAGAGGACATTTTTGAGCTGAAGGAGCATTCGCGCATCGGGGTAGCGGCGCAGACGACCCAGCCGATCGACCGAGTGCGCCGGTTGGTCGAGCTCATCCAGGAACGGTTTCCGAACTCCGAGGTTCGCTTTGCGGACACGGTCTGCCAGCCGACCAAGCAGCGGCAGCGGTCGGCGGTTGAATTGGCGGAGGAATCCGATGTGGTGGTAGTTGTTGGCGGGGCGCACAGCAACAACACGCGTGAGTTGGTGAAGACCTGCTCGCGATTTTGCCCCAAGGTGCATCATGTTCAAGCCGCCTCCGACCTGCGGCAGGAGTGGTTTGAAGGGGCGCACACTGTAGGGGTGACCGCAGGCACTTCGACGCCGGACGCGGTGATCAATGAGGTTGAGAGATGGCTGGCGGCACTTGCCGATGGAGCGGCGAGGGCTGGGAGGGCACACGGCAGCGTGGAGCGGATTGCTGAGGTGCATCATTTGGAAGCGGCCTGAACAGAATTCTCGTTATGAACTGGGTCGCCTCCCGCACCGGGCGCAGGCACCGTTGCGAGAATGGAGTGGTCATTGTTCGCCATTGCGTTATGCTTTCTGGAAGGACCGGGCTGCCGGATGCCGCGCCGAATGTTGCCATGTAACAGAGTATTTCTAGGTGGAGTGGGGATTGCATCCGGGGGGGCCGAGGGAGACCGGCGAGGATGGATCCGTGGAGAAAGGGCTGGATAAAGTGATTATGAAGTTGTTGAGACTCGGTTTTAAGCGGGAGATTGCGCTGCCTATGCTGGCGTTGATGTTCGCGTCGATTGTCAACCTAGGATTGGTGCTGGCGCGCATCGCCTACACCGGCAATTGGAACTACAGTTTCCTGGCATGGAACCTGTTCCTGGCCTGGCTGCCTCTCCTGTTTGCCCTGCTGGCGTCGCAGGAGTTCCAAAATCGAGGCCGGCACACCTGGACTTTCCGGAGCATGGCGGCGGCGTGGCTGCTCTTTTTTCCAAACGCCCCCTATATTTTCACGGACCTGACGCACCTGACGACCCACTTTTACAACCATTTCTGGATCGATATGGTCCTGATCATCTCCTGCGCGTTTACCGGCCTGGTTATAGGATTTGTGTCCCTATACCTGATGCAGACCGTTGTGCGGCGGATGTGGGGAGCGCTGGCAAGCTGGGTGTTCGTGTTCGGCATAGCGGGGCTGAGCAGCTTCGGAATTTACCTGGGCCGCTTTCTGCGCTTCAACAGTTGGGACGTTATCCTCAGGCCCATGCGCCTCTATCACGGCATTGGCAAATGGGCCGCCGACCCGTTCAGCCATCCCACCGGCTATGCCTTTCCAGCCCTCTTCGCCACCTTCTTGTTCACCAGTTATCTGATCCTCTACGCCCTCACCCATTTGCAACCCGCCGAGCTGCCTGACGGTATCGAGGGGGCCAAGCTGGGACAGGCGTAGAACCCTCGTCGGTGAGGGCTCGCAGGGCAGGAGAGAGCGCGCGCTGCACAGGCGGCCAAGATTCTCCGTGCGTTTGACCGCTGAGGCGTTAGCATAGTCGGATGCACGACGCTTATGATTCATTGCTGGACGCGACAATTCGCCATCTGGAAGACCTCAAAGGGCGCGGAGTAAAGCATGTCGTTGTGTCCGCGACAACAATGGAAGGCTTGAATGCATCTGGTCGCGCGCGGTCCTCGAAGAACGTCTCCAAGGGCGCTGCAGTCGCGGCACAGCCATCGGTGGGCGGTGCGAAGAGGCCCGTATTTCCGGCCTCCGCTCCCAAGGAGAACCCGACCGGACAGACGGGCCTGGCGGGCCTGCCTGCCGAATTGCCTGCCGGCCCGGCGGCTCCGCAACTCAGCGGGGAGGCCAAGGCCGCCGCATTTGAGGATTTGCGCGGGCGCGTGCTGCAGTGCCTGAAGTGCGGTCATCTTGCCGCCAGCCGCAAGAATGTCGTCTTCGGCGTGGGGGACATCAACGCCGAGCTGATGTTTGTAGGGGAAGCGCCGGGGGCCGACGAAGACGAACAAGGAGAGCCGTTCGTCGGCCGGGCGGGGCAATTGCTAACCCGGATCATCGAGACGATGGGGCTGAGCCGCCAGAGCGTTTATATTACCAATGTCCTTAAATGCCGGCCCGACACGCCCGGCCAAAGCGCCGGCAACCGCAAGCCGACGGCGCAAGAGATGCAGATCTGCATACCCTACCTGCACGAACAGATCGATTTGATTCGTCCGAAGGTGATTGTGGCGCTGGGGGCAACGGCGGTGGAGGGGTTGCTCGGCAAGACCCTAGGCATCACGAGGCTGCGCGGGCACTGGCAAATCTATCGCGGCATCCCCCTCATGCCCACCTATCACCCCGCCTATCTCTTGCGCAATCAATCGCTGGGCGAAAAACGCAAAGTTTGGGAGGACATGCTCCAGGTGATGGAAAGACTGGGCTTGACGCCGAGCGAAAAGCAGAGGCGTTACTTCACGAAGTGAGCAAACCGCATTCCGGGGCAGCGCAAATCCGAGATCGCCAATTCAAAATCGCGAATCATCTTCATTTCTCCATCCAGCCATCTCTGAGCCGGATGATGCGGTGGCCATAAGCGGCCCAGGTTTCGTTGTGGGTGACTTGCACGATGGTCATGCCTTCGCCGTTGAGCTTTTTGAACAAATCCATAATCTCGCGGCCCTGTTCGGTGTGGAGGTTGCCGGTGGGTTCGTCGGCCAGGAGCAGGGCCGGCTTGGCGATGAGGGCGCGCGCGACCGCGACCAACTGCTGCTGGCCGCCGGAGAGCTGGCTCGGGAACAGGTCCTTTTTGGCGACGATGCCGAAGCGGTCGAGCATGTCGGCGACGAGCCCCTGGCGCTCGGATTTGGGGATGTTGCGGTAGGAGAGCGGGATGTCGTGGTTCTCGGCGACAGTCAGGTCGTCCAGCAAATGGAACTGCTGGAAGACGAAGCCGACGTGGCGTTTGTTGAGCGCGGCCCGTGCCTTGGGGGCGAGTTTGTGGACGGGTTGGTCGAATAGGAAGTATTCCCCTTCGTAGGCGCCGTCGTAGAGGCCCAGGATGCTGAGCAGGGTGGATTTGCCCGCGCCGCTGGGCCCCATGATGGTGAGGAATTCGCCTTCCTCAATTTGGAGGTTGATCTGGCGCAGGAGGAAGAGGA
>JBJKSV010000310.1:0-8259 GCA_046703605.1 Limisphaerales bacterium | reverse complement strand
CGCATGTTGACCCTCGTTACCTCCAACCCGGCAAAATACGCCCCCTTCGCGCCGCAATTGGAGCGGTGGCGCATTGCGCTGGAGGCGCCCAAAAAACCTCTGCCAGAAATCCAGAGTTCGACCTTTGAGGAAGCTCTCCAAGCCAAGGCCCGGGCCGCCGCTGCGATGTTTGGCCGCCCGGTGCTCGTGGACGACACGGGCCTGGTGCTGGAGGCCTACCGACCGTTTCCGGGCCCGCTGACGTCGGCGGTGCTTCCAAGCATCGGCGTGGAAGGCCTCAAGCGGCTGCTCAACGGGGTTTCACATCGTGCCCTCATGGAATGCCATCTAGCCTGCTGGCTGGGCGGGGCGGTTCGAAGCTGGGCCGGAGCCGTAAAGGGTTGCATCGACTTCTCGCGCCAGCCCGCCAACCCCCAGATGCCGCTCTCGACTCTATTTATCCCCGATGAGGCTGGCGGGACCGCGCTCCCCCACCGGGCAGCGGCCCTGGCCGCTCTGGAAAAGGATGTCTGGGACCTGCACCTGGAGACGCTGGAATCGCAGGCGGCGCTGGACATGGCATCCTGGGCGGGCTGCACCGTCGGTCAATGCCCGTTCTGCGCTGAACTCAAAGACGAACACTCCAGCCTTTTTGCCGAGATGATCGCCGGCCGTCTCGACTCCCGCATCATTTACCAAGACGAGCACTTCGTGCTGATGCCGCCCCTGGGCCAGTTCATGGAAGGCGGTTTGTTGCTCCTGAGCCGCGAACACATCCTTTCCTTTGCCTATCTTCCCGCCAACAGGTTCGATCACCTCGATGATCTCCTCGAACAGGTCGTTCAAGCCGTCGCTGCCCGTTGGGGAACACGCCCCCTGGTTTTTGAGCACGGCCCGGCGCCTCAGCGGAGCAAGGGGCTCTGCTGCGTGGACCACGCCCATCTGAACCTCTTTCCGGCGCCAGTCCGCATCCATCCTCACCTGGCGCAACGCATGAACAAGCCCCTGCGCGCCCTTTCAGAGCTGCGCCGCTTTCAGAACGCCGAATACGGTTACCTGTTCGTGCAGGAAAATGACGGAACCCGCCTCGCCTACGACGGTCACCATGCCCCCACTCAATTGGTGCGGCGCATCATCGCATCTTCCATCGGGCATCCGGAACGGTGCCATTCGCGCGAATACCCGGGTTTTCCGGTGCTCGTCGCCACCTACACGGCTCTCAAGGGTCAGATCCACCTATGACCAAACATACCACCCCCACCCCGGAGCGCCGCAAGGATGCCTATCTCGAGCGGGACCTCAAATCCATTGCGGCGCGCTGGGACGCCCGAGCCGCAATATGGGACCAGGAACTCAAAGATCCGGACTGCCATCTCAACGAGGACGCCGCATACGACAGGTTCCTTCGAGCGGCCCGTGAGGAAATCAGGCGCCAGGCTGAATTCTGTCGCGCTACAGGCGTCATCGACGCGGGGTGCGGCACCGGATTGGTGCTCGCCGATGTCATCCGGGCCTTCGCGTGGGGTATCGGTGTGGATATTAGTGCGGAGATGATTCGAGTCGCCAGCGCCAAGCAAATTCCATCGGCCAGGTTCATTCTCGGCGACTGCTTCGAACTCTCTCTCCTGTGTCCCAAGGCGGGGGTAATTCTGTCTCGAGGCGTTCTCCTCTCGCATTATGGGCGGGCCCAAGGCCAAGCCTTTCTTCACGCCGTTCTCCCGGCCCTGATACCTGGTGGGTTCTTTATCTTCGATTTCCTCAACATCAATGCCCGGAGCGCCAGTCTTCACGTCCCGGAAAACAAGACCTACTTTAGCGCCGGCGAGGTCCGTTCCATGCTCCAGCTTGCCGGCTTCGGCCCCGTGGCCATCGGAGCCGAGCAGGAACGCCGGGCACTCATAGCGGTAGCCCGCCGGGAGCAGTAAGCCCGATCAGACGGCTATTTCGACACCCCCTCGATCCACCGCCATGGCTTCCGGTTGGTGGGCTTGCCAACGACCTCCGCCAAGGACTCCTTGGCACGGAATCCAAAGTGAGCGAACATATCCTGCACCAACTCAAGTGAATTCAAATCCTCTGTTCTGGCTTCGAAAAACCGGATCCTCGGGAATTGCCGCTTGAAGATCTCCGCCTGGGCGCGCGTCCGCTTGACATACCATTGCAGGCATTCCAGCTCGTAATTGACTACCAACCGAGGGTCGGGAAGCTCTTTTCTTAAGGTCTTTCTGGCGATCGATTTGACTTTGAGCAGAGCGAGCTTCGTCACGCGCGCACAGCGGTAGGTCGCCCGGGGCGGCATCAGCCTCCTGGGTGGCGGCGCGAGAGGGGGAACGGCATCCGGAGTGGTGATCCAGTCCCTCCCCCGTTGAGTGAGGGGAGAACAGCCGATTCTCAAGTAGCTTTCCGCAATCTTGGCTTTTTCCCGATTCAGGATCACAATCCCGATCCTTTCTTGGGGAATAAACTCAGGAAGGAACCATCCAAAGCCCTTTATGAAGCAGTGGTTCGTTTCGGCATACACCGGGTGATCCCCTTTGGCTTCCCGAATGGCCTCGACCTTCTTCCGAGTCAAACGCCTCATCGGCTCCGGGTCGCCCAGCGCAAAGCGGCGCATCTCCTCCCCATTGCCCACGGGGTCCGGCTCGTGAAACGCCCGGCAACCCACCGCGTGGCCAAAGACTTTCGCCAGATAATCGGAACCCGATCTTCCCGTGTTGATAGAGAATATGTATTGGATTTTCACTGAATATACCTGCGTTTTCCTGGCCCTATGGATTTAGGTTCAGTTCCTCTGCTCCTGGTTTCCCAAGCAATTCTCATTGCCGCCATGCCCCTGCGCGCCGGGTGAAGACACCCAGCAACGTTCAGCACACAGCCACCCCCTCACACCCGCGTGCCCTCTCAAGGGGCCCCTAATTCCTCCACAATGATATTTGCCGGTTTCTGCCCCCTCTTACACCACCCAATGGCCGGTGTCCAGTCGGAAGCCGATCAATTCTTGACCTTCGCCCGCGTGGAATGTTACAAATTTGTCACAAATGCCCCGTGAAGGGCAGCAGTTGAAGATAAACGAGCCTGTGCCTGTGTGTCTGAATACCTCCTCGACCGACCGGCCCCGAGACGAGTTCCGGGTGCCGGCCATCATGGCCACCATCGGCCCAACCTTGGAAGAAACCGCCGACGTGCGCCTGGCCATTGAGGCCGGCGCCCGGTGGTTTCGGTTGCCCTGCGGCTACCGGCAGCGGCCTCATCTGCAAAACGCGCTCGCTGTCCGAAACGCGTCGGCGCAGGCCGGGATTGCTGTAAACCTGCTGCTCGATCTGCCTTCCTCACGGCCTCGCACCGGAAGCATGGCCGAGGCCCGCTTGAGCGTCGGCGACCTGGTCCGGTTTTGGGATTCGGAAATTGACGGCGTGGCGCCAGGCGGCTCCGGCTTCCTGCCGGTGCCGCTGCCGGGCCTGCGTGAGTTTATCGACAGGCTGGCGCCCGGACAGTCCATGTGGTTTTGCGACGGCCGGCTGGACTTCGTCATCGAGCGCGTGGTGGAGGATCACGTGACCGCGCGCCTGGCCAGCGGAGGGGTGCCGCTCAAATCCTCAAACTCGCTGTTCCTGCCAGAGACACCCGGCGCCTTCAGCCCCATTACGCCTGCCGACGCCAAACTGCTCCAATCGTTCCTCGAGGCGAAGGAAGTCCCGGACTGGGTCGCACTGTCGCTGATAGCCGCACCCGAAGACGTGCGGGAGGCCGCCGCGCAGATTCACAGGCGCATGGGCGGCGATGTCAGGATCATGGCCAAGTTCGAGACGGCTGCGGCGGTGGCATGCGCCGAGGAGATCATCCAGGAAGCGGACGGCATCATGGTTGCCAGGGGCGATCTGGGCTTGGCGGTCGGCTATGGGCGTCTTCCCGGCGTGCAGGAGGACCTTGCGGAGGCCGGCAGACGCGCCAACAAGGAAGTGATCGTGGCAACCCAGGTCCTGGAGGTGTTCGCCGAAACGGGCGTGCCCCAACGCGCCGAACTCACGGATTTGGCCGTCGCCGCCCGCCAACAGGCCACCGCCATCATGCTCGGAAAAGAGACCGTCTTCAGCCCGCGCCCAATCGAGTGCATCCGTTTTGCCCGCGAAGTGATGGCTTGCGAGGTTCAGCGGCTCAAAGCCCATTCGAACCGCGCGGAGGCCATGCTAAAGTCCGCCTGAGGAGCTATGGCTCACAGCGCTCGTTTCGAACTGAAGTATGTGATTCGGGAATGCCGCGCTGTGGCGGTGGCGGATTTCGTTAGCGCCTATCTCCGGCCCTCCGAGCACAACGGTTCCGGCCCGATCCGGGGCCACCCCGTGATCATTCTCTATATGGATTCGCCGGTCTGGTTCTTTTTCCGCCAAGGTTTCACCGGCCACAAGAATCGCATGAAACTGCGCATCCGCTTCTACGATAATGAATGGAAGCGTCCGGCATTTCTTGAGGTCAAGCGGCGCGTGAGCGAGGTGATTTGCAAAGACCGGGCAATGATCTCCCGCGAGGGCGTTCGCGAGATCCTTTCCTCGGGCTGGCCGGCTCAGCCTTATTTCGCGGACTGCGCCAATTTGCTGCACGGAAAGCGGCGGCAGGACGTCAACGAGGATTTTTGGGGCTTTGCCAATACCGCGCGCGCGGAAGGAAAGATCTACGTTTCCTATTACCGCGAGATCTGGGAATCGCTCGAGGATGAGGAATTGCGCGTGACCTTCGACCGGCAGATCCGCGGCAGCCGCTATGACGGCAGCGGACGGCTGGAGGTTCCCAAACGCGGATGGCGTCCGTACCTGCCGCCCTACCTGGCGCCCTTCCCGCCGGATGGAGTCATCCTCGAGCTAAAGTTCGACGAGCGTCCCCCCAAATGGATGCTCGACCTCGTGCGCATCTTCAATCTCCAGCAGACGCCCGTCTGCAAATACTGCGGCTGCATTTACGCCAGACAACTCCACTGCGGCAGACCGGTGCGCCCTCAAGATGAGGAAGACTTGATTCTATGAACGATTTCTTGAACCTGCTCACCCGCTCCGACATGGCTGGAACCACGGACCCTTTGACCGTCATCCTTATCATCGTTTTCGCATTTGCGGTCGGGATGGCCACCGGCTTCGTTTATATGTGGACACACGAAGCCCTCTCTTATTCCCGGACGTTCGTCGGTGCGCTGGCGGTGCTCCCCCTGCTCGTCTCCATGATGATGGTGGCGATGGCCAACAGCCTGATTGTCGCCTTCGGCCTGTTAGGCGTCTTCGGTGTCGTCCGTTTCCGGAACGTGCTCAAAGACACCCGCGACACGGGCTTTATCCTTTGGGCAATCATGGAAGGCATGGCGCTGGGCACGATGCGCTTTTCCACCGCCTTCCTGGCCTGGCTCGGCATCGCGCTTGCCTTTGTTTGTCTGCGTGTCGTCTCCTTCGGCACCCGCACGCGCTACGACGCCGTGCTCACCCTGCGCGTCACGGGCGACGTGCCTTCCGGCCTGGCGGCCCTCAAGCAAATCCTCAAACGGCATGCGACGCGTGTGGACCTGGCCGGCGACCGCCGCTCGACTGCCGAGGGCACGGATTTGAGCTGCCGCCTGCTCTTGCGCGACACCGCTCGGTCCGCCGACCTCCAGTCTGAGTTGGCCGGCGCCGAGCAATTCCGGAACGTGTCGGTTTACCTGCACGACGACGAAGCCGAAATCTAGCGCGAAACCATTTGACAGGTCAGCTTCAAAAGAATATAAGCACCCGAACAGTAAGTAAGGCCTGGGTGGAAACTGACCAGGCAGAAGAACCGGATGAAAATCGAATGCAATCAGTATGGCTTGCGCGCCGAGCCCCAGTTCAAGGGGCAGCAAAGCGCCATGCCCGCGTCTCAGAGCGGGTTCGGGCCTGGCCTGTTGCAATCGAACCGGTGTGGGCTCTCCGCGATCTGATCTGACCCTGTCGAGCCGTACGCCGCTCGGAAGCTGAGAGACCTCCGCCCGCACCCGAAATACCCAGAAGTCCCAAGGAAGCACAGCCCACGCCCGCCTTATGCGATCTCGACGACCGCACTCGACCCAGCCGGCCTCCACGCCTGGCCTGACGCTCGTATGAACCTGATTCGTTGGGCCATGCGCCGCCCGCTGACCGTCATCGTGGCGGTTCTGGCGGTCTCCCTGGGAGCCGTTTTGGGCCTGCGCCAGATGACGCGCGATATCTTCCCCCCATTAGGGATTCCAACCATTTACCTCGCCCAGCCTTATGGCGGCATGGACCCCGCCCAGGTGGAGGGCTACCTCACCTATTTCTACGAGTTTCAGTTCTTCTACATCACTTCTATTGAGCATATCGAATCGCGCTCGATCCAGGGCGCCGCCGTGCTCAAGCTCCAGTTCCATCCCGGCACGGACATGGCCCAGGCACTGGCCGAAACAGTCAATTACGCGGCACGGGCGCGGGCCTACATGCCGCCGGGGACCGTGCCGCCTTTCATCATGCGCTTTGACGCCGGGAGCGTGCCGATTGGCAACCTGGTCTTTTCGAGCCGGAACCGCCCGGTTGGCGAGCTGCAAGACCTGGCCCTCATCCGGGTGCGTCCGCTCTTTGCGACCATTCCCGGCGTGTCGGCCGCGCCCCCCTATGGCGGCAGCGCCCGCACCGTCGTGGTCAACCTCGATTCCGAGCGCCTGCTGGCCCATCACCTCTCGGCCGACCAGGTGGTGAGCGCCATCAGCACCGCCAACGTCATCAGCCCCTCGGGCAACGTCAATCTTGGCGACCGTTACCCGATGGTGCCCGTCAACGCCGTGGTCCGCGACATTCACGACCTCGAAAACGTCCCGATTCGAACGGGGACTTATCCAACCGTATTCCTCAGAGACCTCGGCACCGTCCAGGACAGCTCCGATATTGTCACCTGCTATGCCCTCGTCAACGGCCACCGCACCGTCTATATCCCCGTCACTAAACGCGCTGACGCCTCGACCCTCTCGGTCGTGCGCGCCGTCAAAGAAAACCTGCCTTTATTTCAGGCCGTCCTCCCCGATGACGTCCAGGTCAGCTACGAGTTCGATCAGTCCCCCTACGTCACGCGCGCCATCGACGACCTGCTCAAAGAAGGCGCCCTGGGCGCGATATTGGCCGGGCTGATGGTGCTGCTCTTCCTCCGGGATTGGCGCAGCGCCGGCATCGTCGTTTTGAACATCCCGCTCTCGCTGTTGGGTGCGGTCCTTGCCCTGTGGATCTGCAAACAGAACATTAACCTCATGACCCTGGGCGGCCTGGCACTGGCGGTCGGTATTTTGGTCGATGGGGCCACTGTGACCATGGAAAACCTCCACACTCACCTGGCCCGAGGCAAGCGCATGGCGCGCGCGTCCCTGGAAGCGACGACCGAGACTGCATTGCCGCAATTGCTGGCCATGCTCTGCATTGTCGCGGTGTTCCTGCCGACGTTTTTCATGACAGGAGCCGCGCGGGCGCTGTTCGTCCCTCTGGCGTTGGCGGTTGGCTTTTCGATGGCGGCGTCCTTCGTCTTGTCCACGACCCTCATCCCCATCCTGTCGGTCTGGATTCTGGGCCGGCATACACACCTTAGCGAGGGCGCCGCCTTCGCCCGTTTCCGCGAGGCCTACGCGGGACGTTTGCGGAACCTGATGCGGTGGCCTGGAACCCTCGTCGGGGCCTATCTGGTCTTCTCGCTGATTCTCATCCTGGGCGTCGGCAGCCGGCTGGGGTTGGAGATCTTCCCGCGGGTGGATGCGGGCCAGCTCCAATTCCGCCTGCGCGCCCCGACCGGCACGCGGTTGGAGCGGACGGAGGCCATCACGCTCAAGGCCCTGGATTTGATCAAGCGCGAGGTGGGGCCGCAAAACGTGGACGTGACCCTCGCCTTTGTTGGCGTCCACTCTTCCAGCTACCCTGTCAACCTGATCTACCTCTGGAACAGCGGCCCGGAGGAGGCGGTTGTTCAGGTCCAATTGAAGCCGAACGCCAAGCTGCCCATTGCCCAACTGCAAGAGCGGCTTCGGGCGAAATTCGCCGAGCAACTGCCGGGGGTGAGGTTCTCCTTCGAACCGAGCGACATAATCAGCCGTGTCATGAGCTTTGGCTCCGACACTCCCATCGAGGTGGCCGTCAGCGGGCCGGACCTTGGGGCGAACCGGCTCTATGCGGAGCGGATTCGCGCCCGGCTGGCGCGCCTGCCGGCGCTGCGGGACTTGCAGTACGGTCAGGCCCTGGATTATCCCACCGTCGATGTCGCGTTGGACCGCGAGCGCGCCGGACTCATGGG
>JBJKSV010000309.1:0-6993 GCA_046703605.1 Limisphaerales bacterium | reverse complement strand
GCCCGAAGGCGACGTAGTCAAGGCTGGCGGGAATCTCGGAAATCTTTTTCAGTATTTCCTTGAGGAGCGTGCTGGTGAAAAGGTTGTAGGTCTTGGGCAGGACACCGGCGAGTTGCGGGTTGTGCTTTTCGATGTCGCGCATCGCCTCGTTGACCTTCGCGCCAATGTCCGCTGCTTCGGGCAGATTGAGCAGATAATCGAACCGAGTATTGGGGGCGAGGTAGAGAACGCCGTCCGCGTGATACGCGCCGGGTTCGTCCACCCGCGAACCGCGCCTCGACGATGCACCGGCCTTTTCCAAAACGGCCCGCTGCTTGCTGAAACGGACTTCGGCGAACCGGAGGAAAATGAGCCCGAGAATCGGCTGGGAGTATTGGGCGGCGCTGAGGCCGCTGTTGGCACGGAACTGGTCAGCGGCATCCCAGAGGCGCTTTTCTAGTGTGTAGGTGGCGGAGTCTTTGCCTGATGGCGCTATCCACTGCATAGGGTTCCTTGTTGGCCGGAGATGGTCGGCGTTCGTCGCCACCTGATTAGTAAACGCTCCCCCTTGGAGTTAAGCAGGCTTAACCCGCTACGCCCCAGTTCTCTGTCTAAAAGGACACGCGAGATAGGTTCGTTTCTCATCATGCACCGGCATCGCGGGAATTGAACCAATTTTTCGGCATCGGCGCAAATCAAACCAAAACCGATTTTGAAGTGAGCCACCGCTACCGCTCTCCGTTTCAATCGCCCTCTTGAACTTCGGTAATGACGGCCTTTACGCTCACGGGTCTTGGCCGGATGGTCTGCCGCAATCCGTTTTCACGTTCATCCGTTTGAATGGGCCGGATTGCGCAGGAAGGGGTGCCGGGCGTATTTTCCTCCGTGAGGTCGGAGACTCTACCGCCGAAACACGGAACGCAAAGCCAGACGGTCTGAAAGCGATTCCCCTTTCAGGCCCTTGGGTTGTTCTGGTTTCTGTTCTGGTTTCGTCTGGTTTTTGGGGTGATTCAATCCAAGTTCAACCGACGGCACAAAACCGATGAGCAAGCGGGTCTCATTGATTCTACAGAGAGGAACCCAAATCGAAGGCTGGTACGCGAGGAGAGGGTCGAACTCTCAACCTTCGGCTCCGGAGGCCGACGCTCTATCCAATTGAGCTACTCGCGCGACTGGCTCAAGCGTAGGCGATCCCTTGGCCAAGGGCAAGCCTCTTATGCGAGACGGCCTCCATGGGTACAGGGCCAGTGAACGGAGTCATCGCAAGCGGCTAGTGAACAGCGGTACGGTGGCGCAGGCTAGGAAACCTGCGCCACGACTTTGTCCACCGCCGGGTCCATGGGCACAGGACGTTGTTGGCGCCGGTCTATTCCGGGGGCAACTTGCGGTAATTGATGCCGAGTTCTTTGAGCCGCTGCTCATGGGTCTTGAGCCGGCGCAGGAACGAGGCATAGTTGCGCGCCGACTTGGGCGACCACGCCACCTCGGCTAACGCGGCCAGGCGCGGGAACATCATATATTCGACGTGCTTCAGGTTGGGGACATATTCCGTCCAGAGATTGGCCTGAGCGCCGAGAATATGGGACTGGTATTGGCGTTCGAGTCCGGCGGGGATTGGCTCGAAGGAATAGACCTTTGAGAGAGGTATATAACCGCCGATGGCCCTGGGTTCGGTGGTGTGATTGGTGGACTGGTAATAATCGAAATAGCAATTTGAGGTGGGGGTCATGACCACGTCATGGCCCTCCCTGGCTGATGGGATGGCGCCCCCGATCCAGTCCATGATGACGGCGTTTTTGGCCAGTCCGCCCTCGCGAATCTCGCTCCAGCCAACGAGGACGCGGCCTTTTGAATTGATGAACTTCTCAATGCGCCGGTTGATGTAGCCCTGGAGGTCGCGCTCGGTCTTGAGGCCCTCCTCTTTCATCCGGGCCTGGTCGAGCGGACATTTGCTCCAGTTCTGCTTGCCCACTTCATCCCCGCCGATATGGATGTATTTGCCGGGGAACAGGTCGATGACTTCCGACAGGATATTGTCCAGGAACTGGAAGGTCTGGTCTTTGCCGGCGCAATAGACCCCTTCGGAGACCTTGCCGCGCATGTCGGTGTTGTAGGGGCCGCCGAAGCAACTGTACTGCGGATAGGCGCTGAGGGCGGCGCTGCAATGGCCGGGCATCTCGATTTCGGGCACGATAGTGATGTGCCGGGCCTGGGCGTAGGCCACGATTTGGCGGATGTCGTCCTGAGTATAGAAACCGCCGTAGCGTCCGTCCGGGCCGTAAGCGGTGCTGGAGTCGGGTTTAAGCCCGAAGCCGATGCTATGACGCCAGGCGCCGACCTTGGTCAGGAGGGGGTATTTCTTGATTTCAATGCGCCAGCCCTGGTCATCGGTGAGGTGCCAATGAAACATATTGAGCTTGTGCATGGCCATGGCGTCGAGGACCTGCTCGACTTCCTGTTTGGTGAAGAAGTGGCGGGCGCAATCGAGCATGAACCCGCGCCACTTGAACCGGGGCTTGTCCTGGATCTGAACGCATGGGGCGGTCCAATCGCGGCCCTGGACCGGTTCACGCGAGAAGATGTTGGGCGGGAACAACTGGAGGAGGGTCTGCATGCCGTAGAACAGGCCAGCGGAGTCGGTGGCCCGGATGGTCACCGAATCCGGGGCGACCGAGAGGGTATATCCCTCCGGCCCGAGTTTGGCCTCAGCGTCTCTTGTGGTGAGGAGGATGTCTCCTTTGGCCGGCGCGGAGTCGGAGGTTTCCTCGATGTTCAGTTCGTAGCCGGTCGATTTGCGAAGCCGGTCGGCCAGAAAACCGCCGGTCTGGCGCGCGACCGCATCGACCAGGATGCGCGCCTCCGGTTTGAGGTCGAATTGGCCGGGTTGCCGCTGCACCTTCTGTGGCATGGGGACCAGGGCAAGCGCGCTCCCTCCAGCCGCGAAGGCCCTCGAAACGATTAAAGATAGAAACACTCCGGCGCCCAAAAGGCCGGCAAGAATTCCCGCGGTTCGATATTTCATTAGTGAATCATTATAGCCGCGGAGCGCCGGCTCGCCAGCGCCGAATTGGTCAATCAAGGGCACCGCTGCGGAGGGAGCGGTGGGGTCTTTACCCCATGCCCGATGGGAACCAAAGCTTCGTATCTTTGAGAGGTGTTGATGGCCAAAGTCCAACAACCGGCAAGGGAAGCACCGTGGCTCATGAAGCTGAGCCTCTCCAACATCGGCGTTAACGCGGGGGTAGCTGCCCTCTATTTTCTGTTGGGGAAACTCGGCTTCCTGGCACCGCTGGCAGGCAGGCATGCGGCGTTATTCTGGCTGCCTGCCGGGCCGGCGCTGGCGGCTATCCTGTTGCTAGGCGCCCGGGTCTCCGGGGGCGTGTTTATTGGCGCGTTCTTGGTGGCTCTGCCTCCGCACGTCACAGTTGCGGCGTCTTTTTGGAGGCATCTAGCCGCCGCTGGGGGCATTGCCTCGGGACAGGTCTTACAGGCCATGGCGGGGGCATGGCTGGTGGAGCGATGGGCCCGCGGACGACTCGCCTTCAAAGAACCGCATACTATCTTCCGATTTGCGGCGCTGGCGGCGGGGCTGAGCACGACCATCGGCCCGACGTTGGGTCTGGCGAGCAGCTTGCTGGCAAAGGTGGCTCACCCGGGAGGCGTCAGAGTCACCTGGCTGACGTGGTGGCTGGGAGGCGCCATGAGCACCATAGTTCTCACGCCTCTGATCATAACGTGGAGCGAACGGCCTGCCAGGCGGTTGCGCCCTAAGAAACTGGGAGAATTGGGAATGCTCTTGTTCGAGAGCACGCCCCACCCGATGTGGGTCTATGATTATTCCAGCCTCCGGTTCCGGGCGGTCAATAACGCCGCCGTCGCGCATTATGGCTACTCGGTCGAGGAATTTCTGGGCATGAGAGTGACCGATCTGGGGCCGGAGCAGGACCGCTCCAGGCAACTGGACGAGATCGCCAAGGCGCGGGCCGGGCTTCCCGCTGTCCGGCAGTGGCAACACCGGAAGAAGGACGGAACCATCATTGACGTTGAAATCGCGTCCCACAACCTGAACCTCGAGGGAAGGCCCTGCGCGATCGTCGTGAGCACCGACATCTCTCAGCGACTGCGAGACGAACGCGAGATCCTGCGCTTGAATGCCGAATTGGAAGAGCGCGTCCGGGCGCGGACCGAGCAGTTGGAGGCCACGAACAAGGAATTGGAGAGCTTTGCTTATTCGGTTTCCCATGACCTGCGCGCTCCCCTGCGCAGTATTCGAGGTTTCAGCGAAGTGCTGCTTGAGCGTTACGGGCGCGGGCTGCAGGCCGAAGGACGGGACTTTCTAAGGCGGGCTTATGACTCGTGCGCTCAAATGGACAAGCTCATCGAGGACTTGCTCAAGCTTTCTCGGGCCGGGCGCAGCGAGTTGGTGAAGGCCGACGTGGACCTGAGCGCGCTGGCGGATGGGATCGCGTCCGAGTTGCGGGAAACCGATCCGCAGCGGGAGGTCGAGGTGGTCATCACCCCTGGGCTGAGCGCCTGCGGTGATGAACATTTGCTGCGCATCGCGTTAAACAACCTCCTGCGCAATGCCTGGAAGTTCACCCGCGACCAGCCTCGCCCCCGCATCGAATTTGGTTCGACCTCCGACCAACCGCCGGCGTTCTTTGTGCGCGATAACGGCGCGGGCTTTGATATGACCTACGCCGAGAGGCTCTTCGGCGTCTTCCAGCGCCTCCACACCGCGAGCGAGTTTCCCGGCACGGGCGTGGGTCTGGCGACCGTGAAGCGCATCATCAATCGCCATGGGGGACGCGCCTGGGCTACTGGGGCGGTCCGCCAGGGAGCAACTTTCTTTTTTACATTACCGGCTAATGGACACTATTGAGAAAAACCCGGCGCCCCGAGCGCAAAAAGTCCATTTGGACCGGCCTGCCCCACAACACGCCGATGCGGGCAGAGCCGGCGGACGCACCCGCCCGCTGGAGGTTCTCATGGTTGAGGACTCGGAAAACGACGCGATGCTGCTGCGGATCGAACTGGAGCGGGCCGGGTATCGTCCGCACTGCGCGCGAGTCGAGACCTCCTCGGCGATGATCGAGGCCTTCCAACATCAATCCTGGGACCTCGTGATAGCCGATTACGTCATGCCTCGCTTCAACGGTTTGGCGGCTTTGGCCCTAACCAAGCAGCGGGGACTCGACCTGCCCTTTATCATCGTCTCCGGCCATATCACTGATGACACCGCGGTAGCGGCCATGAAGGCGGGCGCGCACGATTACGTCATGAAGGACAACCTCGCCCGCCTCGGCCCGGCCGTGGAGCGCGAGTTGCGAGAGGCGGAGGTGCGCCGCGAACGACGCCGCGCCGAAGAGAAACTCAAGGCCGAGTCCGCCTTCCGGCAGGCCATAGAGAGGTCCGTGCCCTCGGGGATAACCGCTGTGGACCTCGATGGCCGGCAGACTTATGTCAACCCCGCCTTTTGCAAGCTTGTCGGCTGGACGGAGGAGGAGTTGGTCGGAGCGCGTCCCCCCTTCAAGTATTGGCCGCCCGAAGACCTCGATGCGATTGGCAATGCGCTTGCGGGTGTGGCCGGGGGCAACGGCTCTCCAGGCGGGATCGAGCTGCGGTTTCGGCATCGGAACAACCGGCGAATCGACGTGCTGCTCCAAATTACCCCGTTAAGCGATAGCTTCGGCAACATCAGTGGATGGGTCAGTTCGGTCTCGGACATCACGGAACGTAAACGGGCGGAAGTTCGCCTGGCCGCGGAGCACGCCATCACCCGGATTCTGACCGACGCCCCCTCGTTGCAGAAGGCGGCCCCGGCGATCTTGCGCGTGTTGCGCGAGAGCCTGGACGTGACTCTGGGCACACTCTGGATGGTAAAATCCGGTGAAGAGAACCTTCGCGCGCTGACCAGTGATTATGACAACTCCTCAGCCAAGGCGCGCGAGTTCGATCAGCAAAACCAGAAGGCCAGCTTCGCCGCCGGTTCCGGGTTGCCGGGCCTGATCTGGCGCCAAAGGCGGCCGGTCTGTTTCAGGGATCTTGCCGAGGAGCCAGGCTTCTCCCGGCGCGAGCTGGCCGCCCGGGCCGAATTTGTCAGCGCCCTGGCCCTGCCGATACAGAGCGCGGATGAGTTTTTCGGGGTGCTGGAGTTTTTTTCGGAGCGGCGTCTGGAGCCCGCTCCTGTCCTGTTGAACATGATGGCGGCCATCGGAAGTGAGATCGGCCAGTTTATCCACCGGCGCGCGGCCGAAGAGGCCCTGCGGCGGGCGCACGATGAATTGGAGATACGCGTCCAACAGCGCACGGCGGACTTGCAGTTGGCGCACACTCGGCTAAAGGCCGCTATTGCCGAGCGCCGGCGCCTGGAGCACGAGTTGCTCGAAATCACCGACAAGGAGCGCCGCCGCATCGGTCTGGAATTGCATGATGACCTCGGCCAAACCCTCTCGGGCATTGCCCTGATGACCAAGGGCCTGGAGCTTCGGCTCGCAAAAGAGCACGCCGCCGCTGCCGAGGACGCCGCCAAGATTCATTCTCTGGTCGAGCAGACCATTACCCGTACCCGCGGCGTCGCGCAGGACCTTGCCACCCTGGAACTCAACGAGACCGACCTGCCCAGCGCGCTGGCGAATCTGGCCGGACGCGCCCATGCTATGTTTGGAATCTCCTGCCGGCTGAAATCGACCGCATCGGTGCCTCCGATGGATAGCAACGCGGTGGCGCAGTTGTACAAAATCGCTCGTGAAGCGGTCACCAACGCCATCAAACACGGCAATGCCAAACGTGTCAGCATTGATCTCGCAGGCGCCGAGGACCGGATCACCCTGAGCATCCAGAACGACGGCTTGCCCTTCCCTGCTATGGAGAGCGGACAGACAGGCATGGGCCTGCGCATCATGCACTACCGCGCCAACCTGGTTGGCGCCGAACTCCAGGTCAAGGGCCTCGGAGGGCGTGGAACGCTCGTGACCTGTTCGATGCCGCTGCGCGGGCAGCTCTGAAAAAAAA
>JBJKSV010000308.1:0-5351 GCA_046703605.1 Limisphaerales bacterium | reverse complement strand
ATCCGGTTCTTCCAAGTATGGCCCCATTTGGATGAGTGTCTTCTCCTCTCCGCGGAAGTTGACTGTCAGCGAGCCGCTCAATTTCTGGTATTGCTGGCTGAGTTTGGCCTCCTCGGTTTCCAGCGGCACATTCTCTGGCCGAAATAGCTCGACCTGCACTTTCGTGTCCCGGTCAAAAACTTCATATCGGCTCTTGGGCAATTCTGGCCGGAGCGGGTGCGCCACATACACCTGGGCCAGCTTGAATTGCCGGGGCTTGATCTGAGGTTCGATCTTCTCGACGAAATGCAGGTACGCCTTCTCCGCCTCCGGATCGTCCGTGTGGCACGTCATCGCGATGTAGCGCCGCGTCGATTCCTCATCCAGCGCCGCATTTAGCTCACTCCAGGCCAATAGCCATTTTTCAAGGTCCGGCGCGCTCTGGCATTGAGCCGCCTGCTCCCCAAGCGCGTCGAACAGGGGCGCTATGCGCTCCCAATCCCCAAGATCAATTTCAGCCGGCACAAATTGCCGCGCCTTGTGCCTGGGCAATGTCTCAAACGGTAGTAACCCCATGCGCCGAACATAACTCGGATCACAGAAACGACAACACAGAATCGGCCCGGACGTGCAAACGGGCTTTACAAGGCCCACCAAAGGCGCATCATCGGCCTGAAGTCAACCCGAACTCGAAAGGGACCTGATGAGAATTGGTTTTCATACGGACGCCTTCAACTCGGCATACTGGTCGTTCGACCGTTGCCTGGCCTGGGCGCAAACCCATGGCGTCCATTTCATCGAGTGCGGCCTCATTGACGGCGTGAGCTGGATTCACGGGCTGGGCTATCAGCCGCACGTCGCGCTATATGAGGACCCCGTGCTATTGCGGCGCAAGATGGATTCTTACGGGGTGCAGTTCTCCCAGGTCGATGCCGCCTTCCCTCTCTCCGGCGAGGAAGGCCCGCTGCGGGGCGTGCCTTACGTGCAGAAAGCCATCGCGTGGGCGGCTCAAATCGGATGCCCTTGCGTCGATACGACGGACGGACTGCATCAGCCCGAAGGCCTGACCAACGAGGAATCGCTCGCCTTGATGAGGAGGAGCTATCGGCAGATTCTCAAGGTGGCCGAGGCCCACCAAGTGACGGTGAACATCGAGCCGCACGGCTACTTCACCACCAATCCTGATACCATGGCGGAGATGCTTGCTTTCAGCGACAGTCCATTTCTCCGCATGAACATGGATACCGGCAACACTTTCATCGCGGGCCGTGACCCCGCCGCGTTTCTGGAACGCTTTTTGCCCAAGGTCAGCCACGTCCATATCAAGGACGTCTCCGAATCCCTGGCCCGGGCCGTGCGCGGAGGCCAAACCGGCATCGCTCTGAGCCAGAGCGGCCGTGGAGACGGAGTCATGGCGGAGAGTATTCGCCGATTCCTCGTGCTATTGCGCCAGCGCGGCTACCAAGGCACGCTCAGCATCGAATGTGAAGGGCAATCCGGCCCGATGATTGAAAGGTCCCTCGGCTGGCTGCGCCAGACGCTTAATGATCTCGAGATTGAATATGAATAGACCTCGGTTCAGAGGTATCGCGGCGCGCAGAGGACTGCGCGCCCCACCCGCGTGCGAAATGCCCAGTCAAAACATAATCAACCACAAATGATCCAATGCAAAACCTAAACTCCATCCCAAGACCAATCACCCGGCGTGATTTCCTCCGAACTTCCTCCGCCGCTGCCCTGAGCGCCGCGGCGGGCGCCGCCGCCTTGAGCATCGAACGTGGCGCCCATGCCGAAGGCAGCGATGTCCTCAAGGTGGGCATGATCGGCTGCGGCGGACGCAATGCCGGCGCCGCTAACCAGGCCCTCACAGCCGATCCGGGCGCCCGGCTGGTTGCCATGTGCGACATCTTTATGGACCGCATCAACGCCAAGCGCGACCTGCTCAAAGCCGCCCACCCCGCCCAGGTTGCCGTCGATGATGATCACCGTTTTCCGGGCTTTGGCGGCTACAAGCATGTCATTGAGTCCTGCGACGTGGTTTTGATTGCCAATGGCGCGAAGTTCCATCCCTTCCATGCGATGGCCGCCATCGAGGCCGGTAAGCATGTATTTGTCGAGAAACCTCATGGCATTGACCCGCGGGGGGTCCGGCTGATGCAACAAGCCGCCGACTTGGCCAAAGAGAAGGGGCTGTGCATCGTCTCCGGGTTGCAGAGCCGTTTCCACGCCGGCTACATCGAAACCATCAAGCGCATCCAGGATGGAGCCATCGGCGACGTGATCAGCATCGAGGAGAATTTCCTGCGCGCCCCTTACGGTGTGACCGAGCGAAAGCCGGGCCTGACCGAGTTGGAGTGGCAGTGCAGCACACAGTACCATTTCCGCTGGCTCTCGGGCGATGACGTGCCGCAATCGCTGGTTCACAACCTTGACCGGTCGAGCTGGGTGCTGGGCAACGCGGTGCCCATCAAGTGCCATGGCCTGGCGGGACGCTCCGCCATGCTCGAGCCGATTTACGGCGATGTCTTCGACCATCACTCGGTCATTTATCAGTTCCCCAATGGGGTGCGCGTCTATGCCTTCTGCCGGACGACGACGGGCTGCTACGACGAGGATTCGAGCTTGATCCTTGGCAGCAAGGGCCAGGCCTCCGTCACCGCCTGCCGTCTATGGGGACAAAACAATTGGCGCTGGCAGGGCCAATGCGATCCCTACCAGGTCGAACACAACCGCCTCTTCGCCGCCATCCGTTCCGGCGACCCAATCAACTGCGGCGCCTACATGGCGCGGAGCACGATGATTACGGTCATGGGCCAGCTCTCCTGTTACACCGGGAAAGAAATCACATGGGACCAGGTTAACCACTCCGGTTTCTTCTACCCTCCCAAACCCGAAGACTGCCACGACGGGATGGACGCTCCCGCTAAGCCGGGCCCCGACGGCAGTTACCCTGTCCCCGCCCCCGGCCGAACTGACTGGGATTTGAGCTAAGCACCCCGGGACGTAAGTCCTGTCAGCGAAAGAGGGAAAAAAAGTCAGAGGTCAGAAGTCAGAGGTCAGAAGTTTTGGCGGTAATCGGCGCGGCATTTCCTGCTCTTGCTGGAGTGTCAGCCGAACCGTAGTCCGGATACGTGTCCAGATCATCGCCAAAATGTGAGTTAAGAGTCTTATGAAAACAAATCTAACATCCGAGACGTGTGGCGCCGGTGCTTCTGCCCCCAAGCGCGCGTTTCGTGGGTCAGTCTGCGCAGGCATCATGGCGCTCTTTATCTTATCCTTGATGGGCATCTGCCCAGCCGATGGCCAGCCTGCCACCCAACCCGAACCTGGAACGGTTCGCAAGGCCCGGGTGCTGCTCGTGACCGGTATTGATTATCCCGGTCATCATTGGCGCGAAACCGCGCCCGTCTTAGCGGCAGCACTGCAGAAAGACCCCCGATTGGAGGTCTTCACCATTGAAGATCCCGCCTTCCTCGATTCGTCCGCCATCGCCTCCTACGACCTGATCCTGCTCCACTTCCAGAATTGGCAATGTCCCGGCCCAGGCGAGCGGGCGCGGGAAAACCTCCGCAAGTTTGTCGAGGGAGGCAAGGGCCTTGCCCTGGTGCATTTTGCCTGCGGGGCGTGGCACGGCGAATGGCCCGAATTCGCGAAGATGGCTGGCCGGGTCTGGGCGGGTCAAAACGTGCGCCAGCATGATCCGTTGGGCTGGTTTCGAGTTGAAATCGCGGCGCCTGACAACTCGATTGTGCGCGGCCTTTCGGCTTTCGAAACCCACGACGAACTTTATACCTGCCTGACTGGCGATCATCCCATCGAGGTCCTCGCCCGGGCCAAATCGAAGATCGATGGCAAATATTATCCCATGGCCTTCATCTCGCACTATGGCAAAGGCAGGACTTTCAACTGCGTTCTGGGCCACGACGTTCAGGCGCTGAGCATTCCCGCTGTCCAAGAGCTTTACCGCCGCGGCTGTGCCTGGGCGGCGGGCCTTTCCCCGACGGAAGCGGCCAGGTAAACCAGAAGGAGGATTTTGACTGTTCGAATCAAACCGCCTGACGCATGCGTCAGGCGGTTACGAAGGATTTTGAATTATGGGCAACATTCATATTGGCATTAACCTGGAATTCGTCCGTCACGACGACAAACCTTTCGAATGGGCTGTGCAAAAGGCCGCCGAGCTAGGCTATTCTTACCTCGAGCCGATGGTCCACCTCGGGCGCGAGTTGCTGAGCGAGGCCGGCTACTTCCACAGCGTCTCAATGCTCGACGACCCACTCCGAGTCAAACGCGGCTGTGAGAAGGCGGGCGTGAAATTGTCCGGTCTCTCGGCCCACACCCCGTTGTGCAAGCCGGAGATTGGCGTTGAATATCTCAAACAAGCCATTCGCTTCGCCGCGGAGTGCGGGGCGCCGGTTGTCAATACGGATGAAGGGCCCAAGCAGAAATGGACTCGCGAGGAGGAGGACTTTGTCCTGATGCGCTATACGCTCAAAGAGGCGGCGCAAGTGGCCGAACCCCGGAACGTTCTTATCGGGCTGGAATGTCACCAACAATACAGCCGGCAGCCCGAGGGCCTCGACCGGATCTACAAGCTCGTTGAAAGCCCCAGCATCGGCATCAACTTCGATACCGGCAACGCCTTCCTCAGCGGCCAGGACCCCTACCGCTGGCTGCGGCGCGTGGCCAAACGCCTGGTCCATCTCCATGCCAAAGACATCTCCATGCAGCAATCCAGCGCCGAACGCGGCAAAGTGACGGGCACACCGGTAGGCTGCGCCTGCGGCGATGGCGTCATTGATTGGGCAAAGGTCGTTGACATTGTCCGGAAGCAGTGCCCCCGCGACATCGTCTTCTCCGTCGAATGCGGCACAATCGACCAGGCCGAACGGTCCATCGCGCACCTGAGCAAGCTCCTCAACTAGATTGAGGTGATCGCCCTGGCCGCCTTGCCACAAGGCAGGCACGCGGTCCATGAGGACTTCGACCGCCTCGGCTGGGGCTGCCGGCTTGTTTTGAACCGTCACGCTTAGCTTGTGACGTCAGCCTTTGCGGCGCTTGCGGCGCTTGGTCTGGAGGTTCGCAATCGGATGGCCAGAATGCTTTTCGCGCTCGCGCAGGTCCGCGAACAGCTTGTCCAGACTGTGACCACGGGCGGCGGATAGTTCATCCTTGATGCGCCAGATTTCTTCGAGTAGCAAGTCGCCTCCACTGACTGCTGGCGGTTCATTCGTTGTTTTCATTGTCTCATGCACCAAAGAGTTCTTCCGGGGTGTAGATTTCCGGAAGCGTGTAGCCTTGCTTCGCAACCAATCGCCGCAGCCGTCCGAGGATAGCAGGATTGGCGATGTGTCTGCAATTCCACGTCAACA
>JBJKSV010000307.1:0-11328 GCA_046703605.1 Limisphaerales bacterium | reverse complement strand
CGATGGCGCTGCAAGCCCGGATGCCATTCGATGAGCGTGATGCGCGAGCATTTCCGGCAGATTAAGTATTTCCCGGAGCGCAGATAGTGGAGCACCGCATAGGGCAGCCAGACCTGCTTACGCCATTGATTGCGGCCCACCCAACCCAGCAGAAAGGCGTCCTGCGGCATCCAGTGCGGGAACAGGTCCCGCCGCAGGCTCCCCTTTTCCTCATCACTTACGGGTTTGAACCGTTCGATATCCGCCGGGCTGTACATGTACTCGGTCTTGTCCTCAAGCGGCGGCCACGCTGTAACCAAGACGTCCCGTGAGAAAGAACTGCAGGTAACCGTCAGATCCGCATGGCGAAAGAGACTCGCATCCGCGGGGGGACAAGGGTAGCCGTCGAAGTTCACGTGCAGAACGAGCTTATAAGGGCGCCTCTCGCGTGGCACACACAGAAACGCCACATTTTGCGGATCATTAAATGCAAAAACCAAGTCCGGCCCGAATCGCCGAACGACTTCGGGCAAGGTCTTCTCCCCGCGCATGTCCGCCTGGTCCAAATCCCGCTCACCATTGGCCATGCGGACTGTCCGCGTAGGATGCACCGGCCACCTCGGAACGGCCACCGCAAACGAATGAACCAAGCCAATCTGCTCAATTTCATACGCCTCCGGATACCTTGCCAGGAGGGGCTCGAAGATGAGCCGGGTGGTCTCAGCCATCCCGCTCGGCAGGGCGGGGCTGTGGGCGAGGATGAGGATCTTTGCTTTGGTCATTTCGAATCACTGGGAGCGACCCCATGCTGGGAACGGTGTTGCGCGCGCTTCTATTCCCGCCTTGCTGGGAATGCTCTCCGCAGGTGCTTTATCCTCTCTGCTCGCTTCCGCGCCTCGGCCCTCATTCGCTCCTCGGTTTTCGGATCTTGAATCCATCGAATTTGATCACTCCTCTTTCGGCTATCGTGGGCGTAGTAGTCACGCAAGAGGTCGATGGCCTGCTTCGGTAATCCGCGTTCGGAGGCGAGCCGAAGGGCACGAGTCGCGCCCTCACTGACCTCCGCTAACTGGCGCTTCGCGTTCCGCAGCACGTTCTCCTTGCCGACGGCCGTAACTGGGAGGCCGTCGTAGGGGCCAAGATAACTTTCCTTTGGGTAAGCCTCAGCCTCCTGGATGATTGCTACAAAACTCTCACGCTCTCGCTCCGTGATGGTCTTGCCCGCCTGCCGGGCGAAACGCTCCAGTTTCTCAAATTGCCCGCGGGCCGGACCCGCCGCCTCGAACTGCCGGTACGGGCCATAGCTGGCCCGTGACATTAACGAGCGTACCTTTGTGTCGTAATCCTCTCTTGCGGTTTGTAGCTGCAATACCATGCCCTCCGCCTGCATCGCCGCGTCGTTTATCTTGCTGACATGAGCCAGCAATTGGTCGGCTGCCTGATCGGACAACCCAAGGCGGGCGAACACGGGACCGAGATTCGTGCGGTTGCGTGTGGCCAGCATCCGGACGGCCCGGGCGACGCCCTGCCTCCACCTCTTGTACGCGACCGGATCATCAAACATGTTCAGGTATTCTCCCTTGCTTCGGCGGGCGGACATCTCCTGCGAGAGGCTCCTGTCTTCATCCGTAATCTCGAAAGGTCCCCGCGCAGCGCGCCGATCCGAAGGCGCTTGTGGCCAGACTTCGCGCACCTGGGATTCTCCGTTGCCTTCTTGGACGTACGCCCTAACGCGAGGGCGGCACGCCATGAGTTCGTGCAGTTGCGCTCGAAGCTGGCGATTCTCCGAGGCTTTGTCCAACAGCAGGACGCCCGCGATAATACCCGCCAGCGCGGCAACGCACACCTTGACTTTACCTCCGATAGTCACGGGGAGCATCGCGGAGACGCGGTGACAAGGCCTGAGACCAGAACGACAGGTGTCGGCGCGCGGTGCTCCGACCGTCAATGTCACAATCGCGACCAGCCCTGCACCAGGTTACGAAACGGTATCCTCTAGTCGCTCAGTCCCAATCAGCGTACTCGCTGGCCAATCCTGTTTCTGGCGATGACCACAAAATAATCGAAACGCCAATGTTAGCCGGATATGAAGCTTGGGTCACCGCGTAGAAGTTATCACTATATTGGGCAAATTCCGGCGAGTAGCTCCACGAGCCGTCGGGAGCCTCCAAGGCAGCCTGGTAAAGGAGGGTCTGGGGCACATTTGGGTTGTAATACCCTGCTAACACATTAGCGGTGTTGCCGTTATCTGTGATTGCGTACCCGCTGTAAAAGCCAGTGCCCCAGGTACTTGGGTACGGGTTCCATTGTGCCGTAGCTGAAAGTGCCAATAGTGATGGAACGAGCAGGCTGATCGGCAACAGGCGGCGCTTCGTGATTTCCATACGTGTCCTTCCTTTCTGATGCTTTGTTTATGTTTCGAACTCTGGCCCGCCCGGGCGAGCCGCCCAGGCTTGCCACAGATCACTTTCTCAACACCGCCGATTGTGACCGGTAGTCCGCGATCCGTCCAGCCGGGATGATAATCCCAGGAGTCCATTTATCATCCGACGGCGCCATCTCGAGGTTTTCCGCTTGAAGGCAGCACGGGTCGTGGTAGGATTTGCAGCAGTATTTCTTCAAGCGACAGCAAATGCGCAGGGAAAGGAAAAACATGCACTTGAGACCCGACCTTCGACCATGGCTGCCCAAAAAGGCCTTGCCCGGCGCGTTTACCCTAATTGAACTTTTGGTGGTCATCGCCATCATCGCGATACTCGCCTCCCTGCTTTTGCCCGCGCTGTCGGGAGCGAAGGCGCGGGCCAAGTCAATCCAATGCAGGAGCAATCTGCGCCAATTGGATCTTCAATTGCTGATGTACGTCAACGATTTTGGAGCCTACCCGGACACTGGTTGCGTATGCACCAATATAGTTGGGCAGGGGCTGTTTGGCTTGAACGGTTCCGAACTCTTGTACAGTGGTGGAATTTGGACGGTTAACCCACAGGCCGAGCAGGGAGTAAGGCGATGCCCTAGCCGGGCCTATCCGGCTCCTACCGCCCTTATGTGGAGTCCAATAGCCTGCGCCTCCTACGGTTACAACGCAATCGGTTATATTGGGCCGGGAGCTCAACTGTCCGCGAGCCATGGTCATGGTCTCGACAGTGAAGCGTGGGTGAACGGTCGGTACTGTCCCGTGAGGGAGGCGGACGTGCGGGCTCCCTCCGACATGCTGGCGCTGGGGGATAACCTGATGCTCTTGCCCAAGTCCGTCAGCGGGCTTCCTGCGGACACCGTCATGGAGTCGTTCGCCGGGCTGGCGCGCCAGGAGGCATCCGGCACCAGTGGGGACGCCGCTGTGGACTCGGCGAAGCGGGCCCCCGCGCGTCACCGGAGCCAGGGCAACGTCGCGTTTTGCGATGGACACGTCCAAGCCCTGACCTTCAAACGGCTTTTCCTGGACCACGACGACGCGTCACTCTGTCGGTGGAATCGAGATCACGAACCGCATCGTTGACGCGGCCGCAGCCCGGCAGAATCGATGCCGCAGGGCCAAGGCGGGGTTTTTTCGACGCGCCCCAGCGCGAGTTCAGAAGAGGGTCAGGAAGGTCCGGCCATCCCTTCGCACACGTGCGAAGGTGTGAGCTTCGACACCCCACCGGCGGTTCTAAGCGCCCGGCCCCGGGCGCGGAGGGCCGTCGGCCTCGGCGCTTCCCATTGCGTACCTCGACGGACTGCAGCCGTACCGGCACCCGAACTGCCTGGCAAAATTCCCCGCGTATTCGTAGCCCAGGCTTGCGGCAATTTGTTTCACACTGAGGTCGCTCGTCCGCAACAGCTTCAAGGCTTCAGCCAGCCGTAGGTCGTCCATCCACGGCTGGGGCGTCTTGCCGAATCTCGACAGGAAATAGCGCCGAAGTTCGCTGCGCGAGATTGAGCACAGTCTCGCCAGCTCGTTGAACCTGTAATGGCTCGCGGAGGCTCGGACTGGCCAGTCCTTGACGCGGTCTAGGCGGCTAACCATAAATAGGCGTCGATGGGGTCAAACCATTTATTCTTGCGCTCTCCATTCGTCTTTAATTATCGGTTTTTCGTCAGGCTATCGTCAATTCACCGGGTTCGGTGCGAACCCTCGATGCCCTTTCTTCGCATCGATGGCCGCAGAATAGGGCAATTGGGCAGTTCAGGTCAACTTCTTTCTTGTTACAATCGCGCGACGGTTTCTAATCAGTTACGGTTCTTCGATGGATTACGACCCCCTTTCGACCGCGTTCGTCCACAACAAAGCTGACGCCACTCATGCTCGGAGGATAGCGCCAAGCACCGAGCCTGGCCGTCGCGCCCTTAACCGTTTTGCTCCTCTATACGCGGCGTCAAAAATGACTGCGGGGAATTTGAACAGGAGGAAACGGAGGTAACAGAGTTCCTTCTCTCTCTGTTGGCTCTGTTTGCTCCTGTTCATTCTGAGATTCAATTCAAGCCGCAAGGAATTATTTCGTCGTGTACAGCAGCGATTCGGCGTGTCTTCTCGCCGCCTCGGTCTGGCCGCCCAGCATCCGGGCCAGCTCCGTCACCCGCTCCGACGCGCCAAGCCGCGTGATTTCCGATACGGTGCGTCCGTCCGTCGTGCGCTTTGAGGCAACGTAATGGGCGGAGGCGGGCGCGGCGACTTGCGGCAAGTGCGTAATGCAAAGCACTTGGCGGTTCCGCGCGATCTGGCGCATCTTTTCCCCCACGGCATTGGCGGTCTCGCCTCCCACGTTCGCGTCCACCTCGTCAAAGATGAGCACCGGGATGCGGTCCTCCGCCGCCAGCACGGTCTTTAGCGCCAGCATGACGCGCGCCAGTTCGCCCGAAGACGCAATCGCCCTCAACGGGCGGGCCGGCTCGCCGGGATTGGGGGCGAACTGAAACTCGATGGTGTCCATGCCCTGCTGGGTCAAACGCGGCAGCTTGCCTTGGTTTTCCCCTGACTCACGGCCCGGTTCGGAGGGGGCCGGGGTCGTGAAGGCCACATCGAAGCGGCTTTGCTTGAAGCCGAGGGCGGCCAGTTGTTTCACCACCTCTTTAGTCAGGCGGGGGACGACTTTCCGGCGTTTGGCCGACAGTGCCTGACCGGCCTGCAGCAGTTCGGCGCTCAGCTTGTCCAGTTCGGCGTTGATTTGGGCGAGTTGTTCCTCGCGCCGTTCCAGGTTCTCCAGCTTGCGCCGGGCGTCTTCTCCGAAAGCGATGACCTCGGCAATGCTCGCCCCGTATTTGCGCTTGAGGGCGTGGAGCAGGTTCAGCCGCTCCTCGAGTTGCTGGAGCCGGGCCGGGTCCAACTCCAGCTTGTCGGCGTATTGGGTGAGCCGGGTCTGCATCTCGTTCAAGAGCGAAACGGCCTGTTCGTGCAACTCCTCCAGCGGCGCCGAAGAGGCATCCAGCCGCACCAATTCCTGCACGCTCCGCCCGACCAGGCCCGCCTGGGTGAGCACCGAGCCTTCATTCTCCGCGAGGACGCCCAAAGCAATTTGGGCGAGCTGAAGCAGGCGCGCGGCGTTGCTGGCCCGGCTGTATTCGCGCTCCAATTCCTCTTCCTCTTCGGGCTGGAGCCGGGCGGTGGCGATTTCATTGGCCTGGAACCGCAGCAAATCGAGTTGCCGGGCATAAGTCTGGTCATCAACCACCAGCGCTGCCTTCTCCGCTTCGAGCGCGCCGCGGCGGCGGAGCAATCCGGCGAAGGCCTCCCGTCCGTCATCGAGCTTGCCGAAGGCATCCAGAATGGCGAGTTGGCGGCCAGGTTGGAGCAGCGACTGGTGTTCGTGAGGACCGTGAATATCGACTAGCCATTCACCCAGTGCGGCCAGGGTGCTCAGGGAAGCGGGTGAGCCGTTCACAAACTGCCGGTTGCTCCCGGCTAAAGTAAAGCTCCGTTTGAGGATCAATTCATGGTCCGCGCAGGCTTCCAGACCGTTTTCCTCAAGAAAGGGCCGCAGAGCGCTTTCCAGCAGCTTCACGTCGAATACCGCCTCGACCGAACAGGCCTCCGCGCCGCTCCGAATGAGCGAGCGGTCCGCGCGCTCGCCCAGCACGAGGCTCAGCGCGCCGATGAGCATCGACTTGCCCGCGCCGGTCTCGCCGGTAATGACGTTGTAGCCCGGCTCCAGCTCGAGGGTCAGGTCGGCCACCAACGCAAGGTTCTTGATGCGCAGGGTCGTTAGCATTTCCGTGTGAATGTGGCGAAAAAAGGTTTTTGAGCAAACGCTTTTTGTCATTTAGACTCGGAGACAAAATGGCATTTACTTTGACTTTTCTCGGCTCTGGAACCTCGCAGGGCGTGCCGATCATCGGCAAGGAATATCCCGCGGAGTTTCTGGCCAATCCCAAGAACCACCGCCTGCGCCCCTCGATCTACATCAAGACGGAGCACACCGCCCTGGTCGTGGATACCACTCCTGAATTCCGCCTCCAAATGCTCCGCGAGAATATTCGCTGGCTGGACGCCGTGCTGTTCACCCATTCCCACGCCGATCACATTATGGGCCTGGACGATTGCCGGCGCTTCTGCGACCTGCGAGGAAGCAAGCCGCTGCCGATCTACGCCAATGAGAAGACCATGACCGACTTGCGCCGTGTCTTCGCTTACGCCTTCAAGGGGCCCTGGCCCAAAGGCTATTTCATTCCTGAACCGCGCCTCATTGACGGCTCGTTCTCGGTGGGCGAGTTGGAGATTACTCCGCTCTCACTCCCGCACGGCGCCACGGAGACACTCGGCTTTCTCTTCGCCCAGGAGGGGCACAAACGCCTGGCCTACATGAGCGATTGCAAGGAGGTGCCCGCCGCCGCCCTGCGGCAGGTCCAGGGGGTGGAAGTCGCCGTGCTCGATGCCCTCCGCCGCAAGCCGCATCCCACCCACATGTGCCTCGACGAGGCCCTGACGACCGCCCGCAGAATCGGGGCTGAGCGCACCTACTTCACGCACCTGACGCACGATTACGACCACGATCCGGCCCAGGCCGAGTTGCCTCCCGGAGTCTGCCTGGCCTTTGACGGATTGAAGGTAGATCTCGGCGCCGGCGGTTGATAACGCGCCGCCACATCGGTTAATGGGAGCATCTGTGCTGTGGACCACGGCGCGGCGCTGGCCGCATTTGAAGTGGGGTAGGTTTCATTGAGAGACTTGTATAAGCCGGTAGAAACGGGTGGCGTCCAGTCCGCTGGTAAACGAGCCGTCGTCGAGGAAGGAAAATGTGTCGTTGGTGGAAGTGATTGTGCCGGGAATCATATTCCACATTCCGGAATTCAAGCTGGGGGTGTATTGGAGTTGAAAACTCTGGCTGCTGGGAGCCGACCAACTCAACAGGATCCCATTGGTGGTTGAAGTGATGGAATCGAACGTGGCGATTGCTGGGGTGCCCGGCGCCAGGCCTTGGCAGACCCGGAAATAGCTGTAGGTCAGCGGCAGGCAATAACTCGTCCAGGAATCCTGCGCGGCCAGGGTGGGAGAAACCGTCACCCAATCTTGTCCGGTCAAACCGCTCCGGCCCTGGATGAAGTAATTGGTCCCGGGAAACGATGTCCAGGTCAGGCAGAGCTGACCCCCGTCCAACTCTGAATCGGTAATAACCAGGTTGGTCCAGCCGACAGGTAATTCGATGGCCTCAAGCGTGCCCGACACGCTCGAGGTATCCGCGTTGGACACACCAATATACCACGGCGCCGAAGAGAGCGGAACCGCGGAGGCGTCTCCGGAAACCTGGATGCTCTCGGTTGCCGCCCCTGGCTGAACGCTGGCGTAATCGTAACTGGCCGGAGATGGGAAAGGCAGGCCCTGGCCCACGTAGAGATCGGCGTTGCCGCTCAGGCCGGAGAGCTGGAAAAGGACAGCATTGGCATTGGACGAGACATTATAGACAAAATAGCGCATCGAGGACGCAGATGCGATGGTGATGGGCAGGGGTACATCGATCTCCAGGGGCGCGACATCGAACTGGACATTGAACGTAAAGGTTACAGGCGCAGGATTTGTGTTGAGAATGCCAACGTAGCAACGCGCGCCGGGAACCAGCCTCGGGACGCCTTCGGCAGCCAACAGGGTGGCGTTTCCGCTGGTGGAGTTCTCCAGGAGCGTGAGGTTGCCCGGCCCGTTCGTTGCCGTGGGCGGGCTGTCTTGATTGAAAAGCAAGGTTACAGGCGCGGAACTCGCCACCAGGAGGTTGGTGGCGGCTGTGGCCCATGCAGGCACATCCACCGCGAAATCCTGGACCTCGCCGGGGAAGACTTCCAGCGTCCGTGCGGCATCGTGCGCAAGCGGGATCGGCAGCGGCGCGCTCCGTTGAAGCACGAATGAAAGATTCCAGCCCAGCAGTGCCGGCGGCGGGTCGGTGGCGCCGGCCCGCGTGTCGCGAAGTTCGAGCGTCCATTGCCCTCGTGCGCTCTGGTTCGAGAACCGATTCAGCGATTCTTCCGGCAGGAAGTAGATGCCGCTAACCGGTGTTCCATCAGGCAGGAATGAAAACGCGTTGGTGAACGGGGGAGGCGCAAACTTGATGAAAGTCGAGGCAAGGTTGGTGTCCTCGGTAAAGGTGGCGTAGAGGAACTCCGGGTGAGTCGCGGTGAGGGTGTAATCCCAGGCGGTGTTGGTCTGGTTGTTGCCGCCCTCATTCATAATAATGGTTAATACCGTGGAATTGCCCGGCCCATACGGAATCGTCCACGCACCGCTATTGCTGACCATGCCTGAATCGAAGATGAGGTTGCTCTCGTAATAGACTCGCAGATCATCCGGCAAGGCGTAAAACTGGTATTGAATCAGAATTGCGCCCGAGGTTTGGCCCGTATCGACGACGTTGGTGGAGGCATCGGGCCCGCCGCTGGAGGAGACCGGCGTAACGTTGGTAACGATCGTATTGAGCCCCATGCCGTCCGGGGAAAGACCACCCCGATTCTCATCCAGGAGGACGCGCGTTCCCGCGGGGCTGACCAGGCTCAACTCTAAATCCGAGATGCGCGGGTGGTCGATTCGCACCCCCACGTTCACCGCCGCAATCCGCTCGGAGTTGGTTACGTCCATTGAAAACGAGGAGAGCGCATCGTCGGGAATCAAGGCTCGTTTGCACGAGGTTACAGTGACCGGCGTGATACCCGCCGGGTCCGATTGCAAGACCGCCTGCAGATTGACCTGCACCGGGTCAGGACCTTCATTAGACAGGCTCACCGTGTAAAGCAGCGGATTAACCGGCGGATGCGTTGTCTCATCGACCGTCAATGAGCTTCCCAATCCATTCGTCACCTCCGTCTGCAGCCGGTTCGTGTCTCCGCCAGCCTGGAACAACCGCATCCAAACCGGACCGGTGCCCGAAAAGAGACTGGCGTTGACCGTGAGATTTGTCACATCCGGCGTCAAGGCAATAAAATCCTCCCGGCAGGCGCCGGGAAGAATGTTCACCGGGGTCCCGGCGGTTAAATCCGGTTCGGGTTGGAGGATGGTCCAGAAGTCGTCGTCGGTGCCGAAGATGCCCGGACTGGAATCCAATTCAGTCAGGCGCCATTGGCCAGACATCTGATGCCCCGCAAACTCCAGCAGACTCCCCGGCCCATCGCTATGCTGCGCGCCGGCGATGGCATCTTCCCCGCTGTCATCGTAAATATAGAGTTGGTTTGTCGCCGCGCCGCCCGGCGAATGGTTATTCAGCACAACCGAAACCCCATCATGGGCCAGGCTCCCGACCAGATCGCTCACCATCTCGTGGGTCAACACATTGCTTACGATCACGTCCTGAACCATTCCCGCGTCCCCTACATAAGACAAAACATCCGCTGAGCCGGGCAGTTGGGACGTTCCATCCGGGATCGGAGCCGGAAGGGGAAAGCCGTGCAGCACGAGATTGCCTTCCGAATCCATTTGGGTAAATGGCTCCGGGCTGCTTGCAGCCAGAATAGAATACTCGGCGCCTTGCTGGTCCTCGGATTTGACTCCGATATAAAAAGCGCCCTGCGGGGCCGCGGGCCAAATGACCGTCTCGTCACCCCCACGCCCCAGGGACTTGGCCGCTCCGGCAAGGACATTCGGGTCGAGGTTGGTAAGGCCCGGATCCATTGACACGTATAGATCAATATCCGCCTCGGTGCGACCTGGGGAAGACGGCGAAAGAACGGCTAGATTATGGGGAACGAAAGTCAGGAAGGCGGCATTCGCGCCGGGGGAATCGTTTGTAAAAACATAAAAGTGCCATTGGCCAGGCAACCCGATAGTGGCTTGGCCGCTGACGATGTCCAGCGGGAAACTGTTGGTGTCCAACAATGGCGAGTTGGCCCCGACACGCTGGTGGGTCAGCAAGCCGCCCATCTCAGAATTGGTATCCCCGAACATGTTCGTAATGACCGTCACGAGTGGTGTGGCGGCGGCCAGGGTGGAGTTCCCACTCAGACTCAGGGCGTTGGTTAGCTCGCCATTTCCGCTCGAAATCACCAGGGCGTAATCCTGCGACACGTTATTCGCCTGAGCGGTTACCGCGTTGACATTCACGCGCCGTCCAACGACCGTCACTGAACAATTTTCACCCACCGGCGGCCCAACAAACACGTTCTCCACGTTGTTGACCACGTCACTGGCGGGGCGTGAAGCCGTGCCGTCCCAAGGCGGAGTGAATTCGTTGTCGGCCGCAAAGTCATTGCCGAAATAGACTGCTCCTGTGTCGAGGTTGGTGACGATCAAATCCAGGTCGTTGACCAGTTTAATGCCCGCCACGGGGTTTCCTGGCGGGTCGGTCCAGACTAATGTCGCGCGGAAAGGAAGCGCCTGGGCTTGGGAACTGACCTTCACCTCCAGCGTTCGCCTCTCTCCAGTCGCCAGCGCCGTAGCCGGGCTCTGATCGAAATAGAGCATCGGGGCCGGAGCGCCGGTCGCGATGGCGTTGGTGAGGGACGCAGGAATCGAGTTGGTCAGGTTAATCAAACCCCAACCTTGAAGATTTATCGGGCCATCGACCCGCACATCGTACGCCGGACCGAGCGAGCGGGCGCCGTTGATGAGCAGCGCCTTCATCAATGCGGGACTATTGGTTCTGCTTAACCGCTGCTCAAAGAACTCCTGCATCAGCGCCAGCGTCCCTGACACCTCGCCCGCCGCCATGCTCGTGCCGGATTCGAAGCGGTAGAACGGCCCCAGCGTGTTGTTCAGGTTACTAATGACCTCCAATTCGTTCCCCAGGTCCGAAATCACCGGCGAGCCAGGATGAGCCGAGTCATAGTAGGCCGCTTGATCCCACTCGGTGGAGCGGTCTGAAATCACGAACACGCCCGGCGCCACCACGTCCGGCTTGAACCGCCCCCCGTTTCCCTCCACCCCAACACCCACGTTGCCCCGGCTCGAAAACGCCGCCACCTGGT
>JBJKSV010000306.1:0-20200 GCA_046703605.1 Limisphaerales bacterium | reverse complement strand
CATCATCGATATCGCCGCCACCTTTGGGGTCGATACGGTCGTGTTGGGCGGCAGCCGGCGCGCGGCCCTAGTCAACCTGCTCAAAGGAAATGTCGTCACCCGCGTCGCGTTGCTGAGGCCACCCTGCGTATGCGGCTTCGACATGTAGTCATTACTGCCGTTGCTCGAGACGATCTGCCTGACGGCGGAGCCGAACACTTCCGGCGGGCCATCGAGGCGGTGCGCGCATTAAACCCCGCTATCGTGATCGAGGTGTTGACACCCGATTTCAACGCCAGCGATTTAGCTATTGACACGGTGATTTCCGCCCGGCCAAATGTCTTCAATCACAACCTTGAAACCGTGCGCCGACTCTCGCCCGCCGTCCGCTCCCGGGCCACCTACGACCGTTCATTGGAGGTGCTGGCTAAAGTCAAAGCGAAAGCGCGCGATTCGATTTACACGAAATCCGGTTTGATGTTGGGCTTGGGCGAACGACCCGATGAGTTGCTGGGCGCACTGGCGGATCTGCGCCGCGCGGGCTGCGACATTTTGACCCTGGGCCAGTACTTACAGCCCACCTTGCGTCATCTGCCGGTGGCCGAGTTCGTCACCCCTCGCCAATTTGAGGAATACGGCCGCCGCGCCCGCGAGATGGGCTTCGTCCACGTGGCCAGCGGGCCCAAGGTGCGCAGTTCCTATCATGCCGATGAATTCGCCGCCTCATCCCACCACAACCAGGTGCATGGATTCGGGCAGGTTGGCCGCGACGCGGGTGACGACATTTCCTTTGAGCAGGTTGACTAGCGCCGCGCGCCGGCTGCCGCCCAACACGACCGTATCGACCCCAAAGGTGGCGGCGATATCGATGATCGTGTCGGCGGGAGAATCGCTGATGCTATAGAGTTTATTCACATTCATTCCCTGGCTCTCCCGTTCGAGCCGGCTGAACAGCGCCCGCGCATAAGGATCGTTCTGCCAGTTGGCCCCCATGTCAATCGTGACAGCCACTTCGCGGATGTAGAGCACCAACAATTGGGCCTTGCGCAGACGGGTCTCTTCGAGCGCAAACTGCAAGCCCGGGGTCCATCCGCGCGCAGCCACCAGGATGAATTGACCAAGGAATACCACGCTGGCGGGTTTGGTGGCCGCAAGACTGGCGCCCGATTCCTGGGCGGGCGCCGCTTCGGGCGCAGCCGCCGCAGCCTGCCCGCGCTGGGTGAACTCGCGCACCACCAGGCCCAGGCCCACCACGATCGTGACGAATATCAGGGCCGGGAGCTTGGTGATGGCAATCGTCAGCCAGACCGCCCCCAGGGCGACAAGCGTCACCTTCATCACCACCCGTTCGTGCAGTGCGAGATCGACCGTCCGGGCAAAGGCTGTCGAGCCGACATTGATGGCAATAGCGCCGATGACGCCAATGGCGTACAAGTGCGAAAGGCCCTCGACCGAATCTTCGGCGTTCAGCACGATCACGGGCAACACTGTGGCCATGATGAGCGGCACCCAAGGAACCCCGAATCCGTTGAGCTGCGTAAAGGGATGCGGCAGCTCGCCGTCGCGGGCCATCACGTAAATAAGAGAGACCATGCCGGTCACCGCGGTATTGACCGCCGAGAGCAGCAGCACGGCGACCACAATGCCGACCACGTGGCCGAACCAGCGACCGACGAAGACGTCTCCCATATAGCGCAGCAGGTCCGCCTGGTGTTTTATCGCGGCTGCCGGGAGGCACATCGCCGCCACGCTCAGCAACCCGGTGCCAATGACCACCTCCGCCATCACGACTATAATCGCCCGCTTCGAGGTGGCATGGACCGTCGGGTTTTCGGGCGTGGCCGATGGGTCCAGCCGCATCACGCCTGTGTTGCTGGCGGCGGCCTCAACTCCGGACAGGGCTAGGATCATTCCCACAAAGGCCACCCAGTTTTCCCCCACCCCGCCGGTCGGCACCTGGGCATGGAATTGGCTCAAATGCGGGAGCCCGGCCCCGATGAGAACCAGGACCGTGAGCACCGTGGGCAGCCCAAACCAGACGGCGATGCCGCCAGTGTGTTTGGGGCCAAAGAAATTCATGACGCCGATCAGGAAAATGGCGGTGATGGCCCACTTTTTGGCCTCGGCTTGGGCAAAGCCCAGGTAATGAAACGCGTCCAGGCAGCTCAGCGATGCCGTAACGATGAAGTCGGCCAGCAGCAGAAGTCCGCCTATCATCGCCAGCCGCCGGGAGTGAATTCCGGCGGAAGAATAGACGCCCCCGCCGGTTGGGAAATGCTTGCAGATCCAGATATAATTGAATCCGACCAGAGCGGTTAGCGCGCACACCGCCAGCAAATGCGGCAGGGCCGCGAAACCTGCCACGGCAAGCCCCAAACCAATAACGTAGGCCTTGCTGGTCCCCCAATCTCCGTAAAGCAACGCCGCAGCCCGGATCCAGCCTACATTGCGGGGACGGCCTATACTGCTGATTTCCATTAGCCCGAATACTTCACGCGCGGGCAGGGCACGCAGTCCTCTGCGCGCCGCAACACCGCGGAATGCTGCCAACTGTGTGGACGGCGGCGCGCAGAGGACTGCGCGCCCCACCTAATGACTCTCGTCGCTCTGTCCGTGACAGGAAGCATTCGGGTTAGGCTCGAGGTGGCGTTGGTTGTTCGGCCCATCCATGAGCGTCTCGGACGGCAACCATGGCGGCCAAGATGTTGTTCCAGGTGTCCGGCTTCATCATGACTTCGTTGGGAAACATGCACCCGTCCCAGCAGATGTGGCGCATCGTCCTGGTGGGTTGGCCATCCTCACCGCGAAGCCAGAGACCCGCATGGCGGGAAATATCGAGCTTGCCGTAAGCGTCATTTGGCAGGCAATGATGTCCCGTCTTGTCGTGTGTTCCAGAGCCTTTGACCGTGGCGTCATTCTGAGCCACATGAAAATCAATCGTCCAGGGACGCAGCGCAGCGGTCAGGATTTGCAACGCCTGGTCTAGCCGCCTCGTATCCGACCAATCCCATTGCGCAGGCAGGATAGCATCTTCGGGCGCATTGTATCCCACCACATACAAAAGCGTGTGGGCCATATCCGCCTGAAAACCCAGCGTCCTGGGCCGGTTCACGCGCTCCAGCAGTTCCACCATCCTCTTCCAACTATGCATGCCGCCCCAGCAGATCTCCCCTTCCGCCGCCAACCGCTCCCCATAGCCCTCGGCGACGGCGCAGGCCTCTGAAAAGGTCCGTGCAATTCTGCCCTGGTTCCCCTCAGGGTCTAGCGCCCAATCGCGTGCCCCGCATGCGGAATCGATCCGGACGACGCCATAAGGCCGGACACCGAGTTCTCTCAGAATTCGCCCGATACGGCAGGCCTTCTCCACTTGCCTCACGAATCGTTTGCGCTCTTCGTCTGTGCCCGCAGCGGAACCGCCGCCGGACGGGGGCCAAACCGGCGCCACGATAGACCCAATGACCAGACTCCTGGAGCGTACCTTATCCGCCAATCGCTGGAGGGTCTCCCGGCTGGCATTGATATCGACGTGCGGCTCAAAAAGGAACAGGTCAACGCCATCGAACCGGATTCCATCGACTTGCGCCTGGGCCGTTAGCTCCAGCATGGTATCCAGATCGATGCTCGGTTCCGCCCCGGGACTGCCCTTTCCGACCAGTCCGGGCCACATGGCATTGTGCAGCTTTGGATAGTTATTCTTATGTGTCGCTTCCATAGAGCGTTGCGGCGCGGCGTAAAATCTTGCCGCAGGGCGTTGGCCATGAGGCGACCGCGTGGCCACCGACAACCATGAACTCAACGCCGCGGGCGTTCAAGCACTGAAAGAACTCTTTGAAATCTCTGGTCAGCGACCTGGGGTCCATAGTTTAGCCTGCGCAACGCTTCCACATGATAGAGTCGTTCCTCAGGGGTCCGGCGCCACCAGAATTCACGGTCCTCGCGGTCTGCGTCCGCCCGTGTGCTGATCTGGACTGTGCTTCGGTCCACCCGCAATAGATCAAATGCTGCACCTTTCATTAGCTAGCCCACATCCATATTGGTTCATCTCAGACCGAAAGCCAAGCGCGTTCTGCGGCCGATGAGTGAGCCGTTACCAACCAACCGCGCTTTCTGAGGCGCTTGGCGCCGCCTCGGCCTCGCTGTCCTGCCACCCGCCTGAGGTCTTGTCCGGAGCAAAAGGCTCGGTCTTGAGAGGAGCAGATTTCGCCCTTGCTTGGAGCTTGCGTCGGCGCCGTGTCGCCAGGTTCAGCAAAGCAGGCAGAAAAGTCAACCCGGCGAGCATACAGGCCCCCAGCCCCATCGACATGACCTCGCCCAAACTCTCCAGGCCACGGTGTTTGCCTAACATCAGGCTGCCAAACCCTGCGATGGTCGTTAGCCCGGAAACGAGCACCGCTTTGCCCGTGCTCCGCGCCAGGATGCTCGGAGTCTGTTCTTCGGCAAACCGGTTGAGGATATGGATGCCATTGGTCACGCCAATCCCGATCACCAGCGGCAGGGTCATAATATTCGCGGGATTGACCGGAATGTTGAAGAAGCCCATCAGGCCCCCGAGCCACAAGGAGCCGACCCCCACTGGAATCAGGGCAAGAAGGACCGAGACCAGGCTCCGAAAATGGATGAGAACCAGCAGAATGATCGCCATCAGGGAGTACTCAGCGGCTTGAACGTAACTCCGTTTGAGCAGACTTGTGTATTCGTAAAGCTGAACGGGAGTGCCGGTCACATTGGGATAGACGGTCCTGACCTCCGAGACGAATTCCTTCTGGTTCTTGCGGTCCCAGAGGTCCTTCTTGGGATTGACCATCAGGAGATACTTGCCCGTAACTCCGATAAAGCGATCTCGCATGGTGGCAGGCAGATCCGCAATGCGCAGGGGTGCGCTGTCGTCTTGATGCTGCAGCGCCGTGAAGGTGTCATGCACATCCTTGAGCAGGACCTGCTGAAACTGCGCTAGTTTCAGCGAGTTCGCCCGCAACTGTCGCTTGTCGCCCAGGAGCATTTGGCGGCGCAGCTCGCCGATGGTGTTGCGCAGCGAGAGGAGTTGGCTATACAGGCTCGGGTCGTCCTTGCCGACGGAATCGGCAGCGGCCCCCAGATACCCATAGAGAGAATAGAGCGTCAGGCTAAGGTCATTCAGATCGACCGGGCGCGTATCGATGGGCGCAAAGGTGAGCGAGGCGAGGCTGCGTTTGATGTCGCCGACGGTCGCCAGCTTGTTGGTTTGGTTCTCAGCAAGGAAGGGAGCGATGGAGTCCACGCTGGAGACGGCGGGCAGGTTGGTCAGTTGCTGTTCCAGGGCGAGCGCCTCGGTGAGGTTGGTGGCAATGACGGCGCCGTAGAGAACCGATTTGGGCGCGGAATTGCTCGAGGCAATCGAGTTGGTTGCGTAGATCAGCTTCTCCTCGTATTGAACCGCGGGCAAACCCTCGCTTTGGAGATGGAGCAGGTTGTAATCAAAATAGACTTTGGAGACCTGAGTCAAGGCCAATACACACAGGACGCCGGTGATGGAGGTCACCAGCACCGGCCGCTGGAGCCAGAGGTTCTCGATCCGCGCGCGGCGTTCGCCCGGATCACCCTGCTCATGATCAATGACATTTTGCCGGCCGCGCATCAGCAGCACCGGCAGCATTGTCAGCATTGGCACCAGGCACACCACCAGGCCGCCGCCGCAGATGATGCCCATCTCCTGGATGCCTTTGAAATTGGTGAAGGCCATAGCCAGAAAGGCGCCCGCGGTGGTGAATGCTCCGGTGAAGATGCCTTGGCCGGTGAACACCATCGCCTTGGTCATCGCCTCTTGTTCACTCCTGCCATGACGCAGTTCCTCTTCGTAACGCGAGATCAGGTGAACGCCATAATCAATGGCCAGCCCGATCAGGATCGGAACGAAGGTGATGGTCAGGATGTTCAGATGGCCGACAGCCAGCGTGGCAAACGCCAGCGTGTAGCCCAGGCCGATAATGAGGCAAAACGTCGCCTTGATGGGCCGCCCCGTCTCCTGGTAACCGTAGATGAAGATGAGCGCGCAAAGGATGAGCGACGCCACGCTGGCCAGCAGGGTGTCGTGCTGCGATTGCACCATCTGGTCGTGATCAAGCACCGGTTCGCCCGTGATCCCCACGTTCAAACCCGGCACCTCCTCCTTGGTTTCGTTGACCAGGGTGCGCAGACGCTCGACCGCCGCCCCGTTGAGCGATTCCCGCGGCGCCTGGGCCGTGATGATGAAAATGCGGCCATCGGCAAACGTGATATAGCCGGACTGGTCCGAATCGGGGCTGGAATCAAACAGCGCCGTCACCCCGGGCGATACAGGCGGCCCCGAACTGGAGAGGCTGTCCCCGGCCTGTTTGACGATTCTCTGAAGCGCGGGCAGGGCTTTAACCAGCGATTGGTTTTGGGCGTTCTCCTCCTGCTTGGCGTTGCGGAACTGCGCGTTCACCATCGCAAAGAGAGAGTCCAGGTTGGTCGCGTGGGTGAACTGCTGGATGAAAGGCAGATAATCCTTGAGGGTCCGCTGGAGTTCCTTCAAGTCCGCTTCGGGAACGAAGAGCAGAGCCTTGGAGCCGAGCATCTTAAGGTCGCCCTTGTAAAACACATCGTGGAAGAGATTGGTCTCCGCTTCCAGTTTCGGACCCAGTCGCTCGACGAACTCCCGGTTCTTTTCCGGGTTATCGCTCTCGGCAACCACCACCAAATCATCCTGGGTAGGAAACTCCTTCTTAAATCGGAGGAAGGTCTGGTGATACTTCTTGTTTGCGCCGACCAGGTCGTCCTGGCGCATGTCAAACTGCAAATACTTGAATGTATAAAAAATGCAGAAAACGAAGAGGACCAACTGCGGATAGACGAAGAGGTGCGGGTGCGCGAAGAGGCTTCGCGCCAGCGCCGACAAGCCTCGCGCAACAACATTGGTGTCCGTGAGCCTTTTCATAAAGCCTCACTCACATCTTGGTTGCGGACGCCCCAAAACTTGACCCGCCCGCAAGAGGTTTTGGAATTCAAGGACTCTAGTCGGCATTGGAATAGACTTCCTTTACGTCGTCGTGATCCTCGAGGGCCTCGACCAGCCTGTTGAGTGCCGCCGAGGCCTGTTCGTCGGGCAGGGGAACGGTGACGGTGGGCAGTTCGGTAATGCCGGCCACGTCCGGCTTGATTCCCTTGGCTTCGACCTGCTTGTGGACCGCCTCGAAGTGGGCGGGATCGGTGATGATCTCAAAGCCCTCCGGCTCCGCCCGGAAATCCTCGGCACCGGCCTCCAACGCCATCTCCATCAAGTCATCCTCGTTGGCGCCGTCGCGCGGGATAAAGATCTGTCCCTTGCGATGAAAGAGGCGAGTGACAGCGCCCTGCGTGGCAATCGAACCCCCATTCTTGGTAACGATGCTTCGGATCTCCGATGCCGTGCGGTTCCGGTTATCGGTGCTGATTTCGACCAACAGCGCCACGCCATGCGGGCCGAAGATTTCGTACGTGAGGTCCTCGAACGCCGCGGCCTCGCCACCGCCCGTTCCCTTCTTGATTGCCCGCTCGATGTTATCGTTGGGCATGTTTGCGCCCCGGCACTTGAGCAGCACCATGCGCAGCCGCGGGTTCATCGCCGGGTCGCCCCCGCCAAGCTTGGCGGCAATGACAATCTCCTTGCTGAGCTTGGAAAAAATCTTTCCGCGCTTGGCATCGAGCGCGCCCTTAAAGTGCTTTACCTTCGCCCATTTGCTGTGACCGGCCATAGTGATTCGCCTTTACAATGAAATTCAACGCATTCTCGCGCGTCTGCTCGGAAAACGGCGTGCGGAGCCCGACATTGACGCCCGCCTGCCGCGGCGATTCGCCCCGGCGTTTCCTTTCAACAAACCCAACCCTGCTCTCCTCCGCCAACCACGCCGAATAATTTGACCGCGCCACAAGGTGGCAATTCAAACGTCCGCGTCGTTGAAGGATGTGCTTGGCTCTTAGCCAATGCCATTCAAGCACAACTAGGAGCCGGGAAAAAGGGGAATTTTGGGCATCTTGGCCGCCAGAACGCCTAGAAGCCCATTCCCACCGGATCCACATCGACCACCAGCGTGACATCTTCCGGCAGAACCATCCCGCCAAGCACTGCCGCCAAACCCTGGCTCAATGCCTTCATCCGCTGCACCCGCACCATGATCTGATAACGGTAATAGGTCTCGGCGCGCAGCAAGGGCGCTGGGGCGGGGCCGGCTACGATGGCGTCTTTGAAGCTAACCAGAAGGCCTTCGAGCTCCCGCCTCACGTGCTCAGACCAGAATCTGACTTTCTCCTCGTTGCGGCCTTTGAGGGTCAGCAAAAGGATGCGGGTGAAGGGCGGGTATCTGAGAGGTTGCCGAAACTCGAGCTCTTGCTCGTAGAAACCTTCAAAGTCATGGCGCCGGGCAAATTGAATTGCCGGGTGGGAAGGCGTGAAGGCCTGCACAAATACCTCGCCCTCGATTTCGCCGCGTCCGGCGCGTCCGGCGACCTGGGTAAGGAGTTGGAAAGTCCGCTCTCCGGCCCTGAAATCAGGCCGGTGCAATGCCAAATCGGCGTAGATGATTCCAACCAGGGTAACATTGGGAAAGTGCAAGCCTTTGGCTATCATCTGTGTCCCGAGAAGGACATCAAGCCGTCCGGCGCGAAAGTCACTCAGAATACGTCGAAAATCATCCTTGCGTTTCAAGGCGTCGGAGTCCATGCGCTTGATGCGGGCATGAGGGAAGAGTTTTGATAGCGCGTGCTCGACCTTTTCGGTGCCCAGGCCGGCGTAGCGGATCTGAGGACTTTGGCATTTCGGGTTTGGGCAGACGACGGGCGCCGCTTCAACATGGCCGCAGATATGGCAGCAGAGCCTTTGCTCCTGCCGATGGTACGTGAGGGAGACGCTGCAATTGGGACATCCGGCCACATAGCCGCATCGGGGGCATTGCATCGAGGTGGCGTAACCGCGCCGATTCAGGAAAAGAATGACCTGCTCACCCCGCTCCAGTCGCTGAGCAATCGCCTCCTTGAGCTGAGGCGAAAAGACCGGTATACCCTGGTCTTTGCGCAGGGCCTGGCGCATATCGACCACGCGCACCAGCGGCATCTTTTTGTCGTCGGCCCGTTCGGGCAGTTGCAACAGACGATACTTCCCCCGTTTGCAGTTGTAGAAGCTCTCCATCGAAGGCGTCGCCGATCCGAGCACGAGGGTCGCCCCTTCCATCTGCCCGCGCATCACGGCCACGTCGCGCGCATGGTATCGCGGGGCCTCCTCCTGCTTGTAGGTCTGCTCGTGTTCCTCGTCCACGATGATCAGGCCCAGAGGGTCCACCGGGGCAAACACCGCCGAACGCGCCCCGATGGCAATTCGTGCCCGGCCCTGCCGGATCTTGTGCCATTCATCGTGACGCTCCCCGGCCGACAAATGACTGTGGAGCACGGCCACCAAGGTCTTGAGCGGCCCGGAACTGAACCGGGCCTTAAACCGCTCGACTGTCTGAGGCGTGAGTGAGATCTCCGGCACAAGCACAATCGCCCCTTTTCCTTGCTCCAGCGCGTGGGCCATCGCCTGCAAATAAACCTCGGTCTTGCCGCTCCCGGTCACCCCATGAAGTAGAAAGACATGGCGTGAGGACAGCGGAGACGCCAGGGAAGAAGCAGATTCAGATGCCGAGGCTGCACGCCCGGCGCCTCTCGCGGCCTTATCGGCCACTTTATCGGGCAGTTCTCCGTCGGCGTCCATGTCCGCCAGGATAGCCGCCAATGCCGCCGATTGCGCCATGTTGAGCGGGAGCGGTTGGGTGGGCAGGATGGCGTCGTGGGCGTAGGGGTCCCGCTCGGCAACCTGGGCGGCAACGCGGACCAAGCCCTTGTCTTCCAGATGGCGAACGGTGGCGGCGGTCGTCGAGGCCAGTTCCAGCAGTTGCGCCAAAGGCAGTTCCCGGCGGGCTTGGATCAACTCCAAGAGCTGCTTCTGCCGGGCGGAGAGGCGCGGCATTTCCCCCGCCGAAGCCAAGGCCCTGACAAAGAGCCGTTCCCGCCAGTTCGCTTGCTCCCGCCGCACGGCCTCGGGCAGAACGCATTTGAGGGCGGTCTCGGGCGCGCAGCAGTAATATTCGCCCAGCCACTTCGCTAGCCGAAGCACCTTGGATGTGACCAGCGTTTCTTTGCCAATCACCTTTAAAATGGGCCTAAGCCGCTCTTGGGCCGATTCCTCGGCCAATGCCGTCACGCAGCCCAGCATCTTGCGCGGGCCGAATGGCACCTGCACCCGGCTCCCCACCTGCACTTGCCCGTCCAATTCGCTGGGCACGAGGTAGTCGAATTCCTTGCGCAGGGCCAATTCAAGTGTGACACGCGCTATCATCCGTGGGAGTATGCCTGATTTCCGGGGCTTTTCGAGCCTTTTTGCCATGCACCGGCGGCTTATCAAATGCCTGCGAATGTTCCACAACTCGATGAGCCACGAAGAAGCCGAGCGCATCCTTCAGGAAGGTTTCCCTGAGCCCTGAACTAGAATCTACGCCCCGGCTTTCTTCGCCTCCGCCAGCCGGTCTCCGGTGGCAACACCTCAGTCGGAGCCTGAGTCGGCAGTGCCCGATGTGAGGGATGGCCGGCCCAGGTCCTCCTCCAGCAGCCCACGAATGCCGGCAAAGAACGTCTCGGCTAATTGATCGCGTCCCGGCTGTGTGAAATGGACCAGATCGACAAAATCGTCGTGATGGCCATCCAGCACTGGCCCGGTATCAATAAAGATGACCTTTGGGTACTGTTGGGAGAGGCGGCTGAGCATGAGGTTATGGGCCTCATTGGCCTGGATCTGCCAGCGCACGAAAGGAAAACCGGAACGATAGAAGGCAATCAGTGGCGGGCTGCTGTCACTGTTGACAGCCATTGAAAAGGTGGCGATGACGAGACGGATGCTGTTGGTCTTGGCGATGCGGATAAGTGTCCGATAGGCCTGGGCGTACTTCGATTTCATGATGCTCGCCAGGTTTAAAGGGCGCGGAGGGGTCGGCGGCGTCAAGTGCCAGCGGTAGCGGAGCATCCGGTAGCGATATTCGCAATCGGCCAGCAGTCTCAGTGGCCGTTCGCGGTAGGTGGGCGGACGCTTGTTATAGACCGGCGGCAGGGCGCTATCGAGCAGATCGAACCCGTTGTAGCCATGGTAACAGAGGATCATATCCGGCTTGAGGGGGAGGATGTCCTTTTTGAACCGATGCAGGTTGTCCAGCAGGCTGTAGGAAGGAACGCCGGCATTGATAACACGGACGGGGCGCTTGAGATTGAGCCGGCGGCGGATCATCTCCTGGAGCAGGTCGGGCCATGGCTTATCGTTCCGGGCCAGCGTGCAGCCAAAGGTGGTTGAGCCGCCGATGGCGACGATGCGGTAGGTCTGTCCTTTGTTGGCGGGGATGTCCGCTCCGCGAAAGCCTTTGTTATCGATGACGATGCGGCTCTCGAACATCTTGGCGCGGCTGTTGGGGCGCATCACCGCCGGCAGGACATGTGCCGGGTCGGGTTTGAAGATGTTCTTGAGCATGAGATTCCACTGCTGCACGGAATAGTTCCACCAGCGCGCAAAGGCCAGTGGGTCCTTTCTGGCCACCTCATACGAATAGTATTTCCTGCCCAAATCCGGTTTGGGCGCAAGATGAGGCGCGGGCCGGAGTTGATCGGCCAGAGGCAGGCCCACCAGGAGCAGCATCAGGGTGTTGACGCCTTGAATCGCCAGAAACGGCAAACGAAACCAGAGCTTGCAGAGGAGTAACAGGGAAAGCATCGCAAGCAGGCCCAGGTAAAACAATCCTCGAAGGTCCTGAGAATACGCGCTCCCCAGCCATAGGCAGACCGCGAACAGTGCGCTCGCCACCCCCGCCGCCTTCCACTGCGGCCTTGAAAAACGGCCTAAGACCGCCTCGCCGGTCAGCAGGGCGCCCGAGACGGCCACCCAAGCCAGCACGGCGAAATAGGCCTGCGAGTAACGGTCAAGGGTGAAATTCTTATCCGAGAAAGTCAGCAGCCTAATCGGCACTAACAGGCTACACCCCCACGCCAGGACGATGCCCCACCGGAGAAGTGGCCGCCACTGACCGCGCGCCCCAAAGATGGAGACCATAACCAAGCCGGCCAGAAATCCCAACCCGATCACTCCCACCACAGGGCTTTTCGCCCAGAGGCTCAAACCCGCCGCTCCGACCGCCAGCAGGAGTTGGATTAAGCCTGCCTTCCATCCAACCCCTGCCGCAACACTCTTTTCCATTGAGCGGATTGTATTGGAGCGTCCGCTCAAGGTCTATCCTAACCTTTCACGGCCGCGTAGTTCTTCGCCACCTCGGCCCAATTCACCACATTCCAAAAGGCCTTCAGGTACTCCGCGCGCCGATTCTGGTATTTGAGGTAATAAGCATGTTCCCAGACATCGCACCCGAACACGGGTTTGCCTTCGGCCCCGGCCACGGCCTTGCCCATTAGCGGATTGTCCTGGTTGGCGGTCGATACGATCTCCAGCTTGCCGCCATTGACGACCAGCCAGACCCAGCCGCTGCCAAAACGTCCCGCGCCCGCGGCCTCGAACTTTTCCTTGAAGGATTCGAAACTGCCAAACGCCGCCTTAAGGTCGTCCGCCAGCTTGCCCGTGGGGGACCCGCCCGCCTTCGGTCCGAGGATCTTCCAAAACATGGAATGATTGGCATGGCCGCCGCCATTGTTGCGCACTGTCGTTCGAATCTCTGCCGGAACTGCATCGAGACTGCCGATAAGCTGCTCGACCGATTTCTTTTCGAGGTCGGGCTTTCCGGCTATGGCCTTGTTGACATTGTTGACGTAGCCCCCGTGATGCTTGTCGTGATGGATTTCCATCGTTTGCGCATCGATATAAGGTTCCAACGCCTCTTTCGAATACGGAAGTGGAGGTAGTTCGTATGCCATAATATTCCTGAATCAATTAAATGAATTATCTTTCCCCGAAACACAAATCCCTTGATTGGTGATTGGGTAGTTAACCAACTAGCGAACTTAGTAACATAGCACGTTTGCGCGGCTGTCAAGGGCGGGAAGTGCCACCCACAAGCTCAACGAAGTTCCTCAGCAACCGCAAACCCACTCTCTGACTCTTCTCAGGATGAAATTGGGTGGCGAACACGTTGTCGCGCCACACGGCTGAGGCGAAGCTCTCGCCATAGTTCGTGCGCGTGGCGATGATCGAAGCGTCCGCTGGCTTGGGGAAAAAACTGTGAACGAAATAGACGTAGCTTCCCTCCGGCACACCGCGAAACAGGGGACATTGCGCCTGAACCGACTCCAGTTGATTCCACCCAATCTGAGGCACCTTCAATCCCTCCCGATGCGCGAACCGCACAACCGACCCCTTGAAAATACCGAGCCCCGCCGCCCGGCTGTTGAACTCCTCGCTCCGCTCGAAGAGTGCCTGGTAACCGACGCATATCCCCAGAAACGGACGGCCCGACCCGATAAAGCGGCGCGTTGCATCGAGGAGGCCGCGCGCCTCCAGCGCCTGAATGCAATCGTCGAATGCGCCCACGCCGGGCAGAACCGCCGCCTGCGCGCTGCCCAGCCCCGCCCCGTTCTCCACCACACACACGTCCGCGCCGACCTTTAGCAGAGCTTTGTGTACGCTGCGCAGATTCCCGGACCCATAGTCAATCAATGCAATCACGGCGCAAAGATAAGGGAACCGGCCACCAGAGGCAATCAAGCCCCAGACGTGCGCATCTTGCGTGTACCACCACGGTCCCGATCCGGCAAAATCCGAAATCCAAAACCCGAAACCCAAAACAAACTCAAGAATTCCAGCGCCCGCCCCTGACGGCCCCTGTAATCTTGGCTCGTATGATTCTGCCCTCGACGATTCTGCCCTTCATGGTTTGGTCCTCACCGCCGCAGTTGCAGCCCCGGCAATGCGCGCTATGGTACAACATGGAAATCCATGAATTTGATCTTATCAGGCTAATGAAAACGGTCTTCGACCCTAAACCGGGCGAGAGCGTTGGCGTCTTCATTGACCTCGAACCACCGCAACAGGTCGCCGGAGCCAAATTCCTGGAGCGGAGCGAGTTGCCCACTCAGCGGATTGCTCACGAGGTGTTTTACCGCGGATTGATCGAGCGCAGGAACGAGTTGAAGCTTGGCGGCATCGAGTTCTACGCCTACGCGCCAACAGGCGGCAGCAACCTGGACTTGCCCGAGACTGTCATGAGTCTGGAGGGGAAGACCGTGCGGCTGGAACAGGACGTCCTGAATCACCTGAACATTGTCCTCTATCTCTCGACCTACTCGGCAACCGCTCCCCTGACCGCCATCGCCAAGCGGATGGGGTTCCACGGCGCCACCATGCACGGCTGCAACGAAACCATTTTGCGCACCGGTTTAGCAAGGGACTACACAGACGTCTCCGCGAAGGCCGAGCGGTTCCGTCAGGCCCTAACCCGCTGTGACGAGGTGAGCGTTGAGTTCCAAACCCTCGGGGCGCAGTATCGGCTGACCCTGGAACTCGGACGCCAAGAGGCGCAAAAGAGCCATGGCCTTTGCCGTTCTCCCGGTGAGATAGCCAACCTGCCCGCCGGGGAAATCTATTGGGTGCCCACCAGCGCATACGGCCAATTCCCGCTGAGATTCAAGGAAGACGGCACGCTCGCCTTGATGAGCGTCGCCCAAGGCCGGATTAACGGCGCGACCCTGCTGCGCGGCAATCCCCGAACGTTGGAGCAGGCGCTGGCCTTGTATCGAAGCGACCCCGCCACGGGCCAATTGGGCGAGCTGGGCCTGGGAACACAGGTGTTGCCGCCAGCGGGCGCCGACATCCAGGATGAGAAAATCCTCGGCACTATGCATGTCGCTACCGGACGCGATGACCATTTGGGAGGCGACCTCGGCCCCGGCAAGTTCAAGGATAAGCGCAACGCCACTCACGAGGACATTCTCTTCGCGCCGCACAAGACCCCGGAAATCAACCTCAACGGTGTCTGGATGAAGAAGGATGGCCAGACCGTTCTGCTCATCAAGGACTACCAACCCACCGAGTTCGTAAAGCAGGTCGCCCTGTGACGTCCAATCCCTACGAAACAGACCGTTACCTGCAGGAATACCTGCTCTTCCATTACGGCCGGCCTGCGGACCTTTGCCCCTACCAATTCGTGCCGCGCACCTTGCTGCACTTTCACGAGCGAATTCGCCGGGAGTGTCTCCTGCCCGTCTCCAGGACCGGCCTCAAAGTTGGACTTGACCTTGGCTGCGCCGTCGGGCGCTTGACGTTCGAATTGGCGCGGGTCATGGATCGAGTCATCGGCATTGATAACTCTCGAACCTTTATTCAGGCAGCGCGGCGGATGGCTCGCCAACACACCGTAACGGCCCGCCTCAAGGTGTCGGGGGCTGAGTTCTTGCGCCAGCAAGTGACACTCTCTAAGGCCCTACAGCGGGGCAGAGTCGAGTTTCGGGAAGGGGACGCCTCGGATTTGAGCTGCTTTGCCCCCGGTACATTCCAGATAGTCACCGCCATCAATCTGCTCTGCCGCCTTCCGGAACCTCGACGATTCCTCGAACAGCTTCATCGAGTTGTGATTCCGGGCGGGCAACTCGTCCTGGGCACGCCGCTGAGCTGGCAGGGAGATTATACCCCGCGCCACAGATGGCTCTCCGAGCAGGACATCGAGGCTGTGCTTCGCCCGCATTTCACTTTGGCGCGCACCCGCGACATCCCCTTTCTCATCCGCGAACACCGCCGCAAATACCAATTGGGGATCTCCACCGTCCGCGTCTTCGTCCGAAGCCAACCCTGAGGAGGGAAGCACTCCGAATGATGGGTTCATGGACTCATCTCTCGCTTCGCCACCCGTTTGCCCGGGTGCGGGGCAGGTCTTTACCCCAATGTGCAACCGTGCTGACCGGACGAGATTATTTACGAAGATGCTTTGGCGCCCGAATGACTCACCTTGGGCTTGGAAGGGAACCCACTGGAGATTTGACCTGGAGGTGACTTATCTGAGCGCCATGTTGGCAACAAACATAGGAAACACACATTATGAAAAGAATCACGCGACTCGCTACACTATTCGCCACAACCGGTCTGCTGGCATTGCCTCTCAATCTCGCCCGCGCCGATTCGCCCACAGCCAAGGACCCCGCCCACCAGGCCCCCACAGCCATGCAATGCAAAATGTGCAATTGTGGACGGCAACAGGGCCAGCAAGGCATGATGCGACACGGCATGGGCGGCGCAATGGGCCAGGAAGGCATGCAAGGGATGATGCATGGAGGAATGATGGGATCCATGGCCGAACATCACGAGCAGGCTAACGGCCCGCACCAGTGGGCTATGATGCGCCAGCACCGCCGTGAGATGCTCGCCAAACTGCGATCCATGGAATCAAACCTGGACCAAAAGCTTGACGCAATGAACGAGGCTACCGGAAGGGAGAAACTTGCGGACATGGCGGCTGTCCTCAACGAACTCGTCCATCAACGCGACGAGATCATCAACCACATCACTCACATGATGGGCCGAATGGAGCGCCATCCCGAAATGATGGGTCAGCCCAGCATGAACGGTGGCCAAAGAGGGGCTGCCCGGCGGCATCAAGAGCACCATGAGGAGCATCACCACCAAGGCAACCACCAAGAAGATCACGACTAATTCATCCGTATCCCGGGGCGATTCCGAGGCGATGATACGGAATCGCATCCGGGATGCCACGCAGTGACCTGAGGCCGGGGCATTGATTACCGGCTCCTGGCTTGGTGTTCCCGTCAGTGGCGTGTCCTCTTTTTTGCTTCCGCGTCTTGGCGGTATTCTGTGGTTTCGGTGGTCTGCGTGCGTCAGATTTCCTGCGCCCCGCCGCCCATTCGCAAAGAACCGGCATTGACTTTGGCGCGGACCCAGCCACATTGCGGCGATATGGAATTAGCAAATCTATCACCACAACAACTGCGCAAGGCGGCCGATCTCAAGGAAAAGATCGAAGCCCTGCAAACGCAACTGAACGAGTTGGGAAGTGCCGCCGATGTCGAAGCGGCGGAAAAACCCAAGCGAATCTCAAGGAGGCGTGCGCCGAGCGCCCCGCGCCGCTCTAGAGTTCAAACCGGCCTCTCCAGGAGAGTAAGTATGGCGCCGGTCTTGACCCAGGCGGAAAGGAGAGTGCCACAGGACAAGCAAATGACGGTCAAAGCGGCCGTTCTGGCGGCCTTGGAGTCGGGGGAGGCGATGGGCAAAAGAGACATTGCCAAACGCGTCTCTGTGTTGCGCCGCAAAAGGACCAACCCAGACAGTCTTAATCCAACACTCGACGAGATGAAGAGAAAGGACCGGACAATCCTCAATCCTGAGCGAGGGATCTACCAGTTAAGGGCGGAATAATCGCCCGGCTGTCAGAATCCGAGGCCGCGTCCTTTATGGATGGCCACCCCGATCTGTTCCGAGGCGCCGCGCCGCCCGTTGTACCATAGCAGCCACTTTGCGCCATCGAATATGGCGTAAGGCTTATAGCAGGCATCGGCATCCCATTGGCCTTGGTCTGGCCGAATGATCGGGTTCGCCGCAAGGCGCTGCCATCCGGTGACGCCGTCCTTTGAGCGGGCGACCCCAATTTGCGCGTGATTGACATCGCTGAATCCGATGTAAAACATCAAGTACCATCCCCGGTCACGAACGACCTGGCAGGCCGTCACCTTGTCCCGCTCCCATTCGATTTTCGGATCGGCCAGGAAAACAGGGTTGTTCCTGAACTTGGTCCAGGTCACTCCGTCGCGGCTGGTCGCATATCCGATCGCGTCCGGCTCATATTGTTCACCGCCGGAATACCACATCTTATAGATCCCGGCTCGGCTGTCCCAAATCACGTCGGGGCACATGACAGCGGCCTTTTCCCAGGGTTGATCCGGTACGAGCGCCGGCTTGCGACTCACTCTCTTCCATACAACGCCGTCAGCACTGGTCGCGTAGCCGATCGCCGAGTGGCCTTTGGCTTGGCCCGTGTACCACATCCGGTACACGTTTCCCTGTCGGATGACCACCGGACGGTTGACGTCATCCTCCCAGCCGCTTGCCCGGTTTGGCCCCAAAACAATCACGGGCTCAGACCAATGGAACCCGTCTTTGCTCTCCACCAGGCCGATGCTGGCCTTGGGCCGCCATGAAAACCACATACGATAGCCATCGCCCTCCTTGAGCACCGATACGTCAAAGCATGTGCCATAGTCTCCACCCAAAACCGGGTTCCCCGAATACTTTCTCCAACCGGCAACTGCCGAATCCGGCCCTTGGGCGCGAACCTCGCCCGCTCCAACCGCGAGGCAAACGGCAACCCCGATGGCAAATTGAACATAAGCAGTCTTCACGCCTGGTAACGACCCATTTTTGACTGTATTTGTCAACGTTATTTTGCCCCTGTTCCATCCCTTCTTATCGGCCGGCCTCGCTATAACCCTGGGCGAGAAGTGGGGAGCCGGGAGGGGGCAACTCTGACGCATCATGGATTGGCGGCCAGCCAATAGCGGATGGCCTCGGCACGGGGATTGGCGGGGTCCAGTTTGAGCACCTGGAGATAATGCCGGCGAGCTTGGGCGGGCTGGTGCATTTCCTGAGCATAAAGATTGCCCAGGGCCAGTTGAGCGCGCACGTCCTTCGGTTCGGCGGCGAGGATCTTTTCCAGTTCATTGGCGGCATCCACAAGGTAGTGCGCCTGCTTGAGCACGAGGGCGAAATTGTAACGGGCCTTTTCGGATTCGGGCTGGAGGGCCAGGGCGTATTCGTAGGCGGTTAAGGCGGCACGCAGATTGTGGGCGCTGGTGAACGCCAGCCCCAAGTTGTAATAGGCGGCGAAATAACTCGGATCGACGCGAATCGCCTGGTAATAGTCCTTGACCGCTTCGGATAGATTCTTCTCTTCCTGGGCCTGCAGCCCGCGCCGGAAAGCGACCTGGGCGTTGGCGCGGTTGCCCGGGCTGGGCTTTGGAGGAGATCGATAGGTATAGCGGGGCGTTGTTGACTCGGCCTCATTCCGCTGGGGGGACAGCCCACCGGCCGTGTTCGAGGCCCTCGGTTTGTACAGCTCGACGCGAGTCAAGACCGGAGAGGACTTCGCGGAGCGCTTTTTCTCCCCGTGAAGCAGGTTGACCGGATTGAATCGCCGCAGAAAACCGTTACGGGGCGCCGGTTCAGTCCGCGTGACCGTCGCGGGAAGCGATGAGGTGCTCACAATGGGCATGGTGGAAGCGGCTTGTGGCCGGTCCACGAAACGGCGAGGGGATTCACCCGCGGGCCGCAGGTCCGGCTCGGCTCGCAGTTTGACTGCTTCGAGCTTCTCCGGGGCGGGAGCGGAGGTCATCTCTGGAGGGCGCTGGGGCCCGGCAGGGGGCCTGTCGCTGAAATGCCGCTCGCGTCTTGACTCATGGAAAGTGGCCACGGTCGGAGCCGAAGCAGGGTGGTGGGCTGGGGCTTTCTCTATGCGCTCCTTGGCAAGCGGGGCGGATTCCGGGCGAGGTGAAGAGGGTGCGCTGGGATGAACAGAGGACCGGACCTCTGTTTTCTCTGGAGGTGGCGATTTCGTCGCTGGTTCCACCGTGCGGGCTGGAGGTTGAGGTGGCGGCGCAGGTGGCGGGGGATGAACCTCCTGATCGAGGCGCTGAGCGACTTGGGCGACCAACGGGGCGTTGGGCGGAGCCGGTTTGAGCGCGAGATAGGCCTGGAAGGTCTGGAGTGCGGCCTTGTCATTCTTCAAGTAGCGTTCCTCGACAATCGCCAGGTTGAGCAGAGCGGCGCGCGAGGCGGGTTGCTCCCCCGCCGCGCGCTCAAAGTATTGTGCGGCCTCAGCCGCCTGGCCGCGCTCGAGCCGGGCCAAGCCCAAGCCATTCAGCGCCTCGGCGTCATGAGCGTTGAGGCGCAAGGCTTCATTAAAGCTCCTCTCCGCCGCGCTCAATTCGTGCGACTCCAGTTGGGCTTGGCCGAGTTTGGCGAAACCGTCGGCGGAATCCTCGCGGCTCAACACGTAGGCCGTTAGTTCGACTTTGGCGGCGTCAGGCCGGTTCTGTTCCAGCCACAAACACCCGAGGTTGTAATGGACGGCGGCGAGGTTGTGATCCAAGGCGAGCGCGCGTTGATAGGCCTTTTCGGCGGAGGCGGCGTCTCCCGTGTAATGGCACGCCAGACCGTAGTATTCCCAGGCCAAGGCGTTGCTGGAAAGCAGCGAAACGGCTATCTTCAGCCTATCGAGCGCCTGCGCGTAGT
>JBJKSV010000305.1:0-9864 GCA_046703605.1 Limisphaerales bacterium | reverse complement strand
GTCCCGACCGGCACGGTGGCCGGAGCGCCAGGAGAGGGAGGCTGGTCTTCGTCCGGCAGGGCGAAGGCGCGCCCGGCGGGCGAGAGCAGGCCGCCATAATCCAGGGTGGCGTCGCTAAGGCCCGTGTCCGGCTTGAGGACATGAACGGCCTGGCTCGGAGTGGGGCCGGTGATGACCTGAACCAACTGGATTCTGGTGGTGGCCGGGTTCAGGCCAAAGGCCTCCGGCGGTTGTTCGGGCTGGGATTCGAACACCAGGTCCGACGAGTATGCGGAATGAGTATAAACACACCGTATCGAACAGCGGATGCCGTCGGTTATCGCCGAATCGTAGCGGACCACGTTGGGCGGCTCCAACTCGCCCTGGGCCTGGCTGCGCACCGCCCCCAAAAGAACCGATTTCTTGGAGGCGGTGTCGTAGTAATAGATCGCCAGCGGGGCGAGCTTGATGGTCTGCTGCATCGGGGTGGTGATGGTGAGCGGGTCCGCCAGCGTGGGAGGGAAATAGACCTTGGTCTCGCCCTGGAGGGCGGCGGCACCGCCGGTGGCGGGCGTGAGTTGGATGGCATCGACCGAGCGCTGGAGGGTGCCGTCGGGAGCAACGTAGTTGAGCGAACTGCTCAGCTCCGTGTAATGCATGGTGCGCTGTGTGACGGCGCCGGTGACCGGGTTGGTGGCCATGACGGTTCTCTGCCACAGGGTGGAGTCCGTGTCAAGCGGGGTGGCGGTCCTGGGGCCGGGGTTAGGTGTTTGGGCGAGGGTTGCGGTGGCGGAGGTGAGAACGACGATCAAGCCGGTGAGGCACGGCTTGTGCTGGGGGGGCGAATCGCCCCTTCACTGCCTTCTTGAGTTCGGAATTCATAACGAATGCCTTTCGGTCGGAAGCGAGTCTAGGGAGAGGACGCGGGGCGAGTCAATGATTTTCTCTTACTTTCTTTTCTCTTATCTTGTCAGGTTCATGACAACTAATGGTCAGGCAGCCGGCGATGCGGGCACACGATTCGCTGCCGGCCACTGCTCTCACCGGAGCAGACGAACCGGAGAGGGCCTTCGTTGCCTTCGCGACCTTCCCTGGAGCGCTTCGGCACCCGCACCGCCGCTAACAAAGTCCCCGCAAGCCGTTGCGGAAGAGGTGCGTGCCATGAAATATGCGGGCTAGGCGCGCTCGCCCGGCAGTTCGGACTTGTTTTCCCGGGCCAATTCAGGCTATGATTTTATTCAAAATGACAACCCAGGAAACGACTGTTTCAGTTCCTTATCTGGATCTGCGCGCCCAGATGCGTGGTATCCGGACGGAGATAGATGCCGCAATCTCGCGGACGCTCGATAATTGTTCGTTCTGTCTCGGCCCGGATGTGGCTCAGTTTGAGCAGGATTTTGCCCGGTTTTGCGGCGCGGCCCATTGTGTTGGAGTTAACAGCGGCACTTCGGCCCTGCACCTGGCCATGCTGCTTCTCAACGTGGGGGCTGGAGATGAAGTCATCACGACCCCGATGACCTTCGTGGCGACTAGTTGGGCCATTTCATACGTTGGCGCCAAGCCGGTCTATGTCGATATCGACGACGCCACCTTCAACCTGGACCCAAGACGCGTCCAGACCGCCATCACGCCCCGCACCAAGGCCGTCCTGCCGGTGCATCTCTATGGCCATCCGGCCGACCTGCGCCCACTGCTCGCCATTGGCCAGGAACATGGGCTGCCGCTGGTTGAAGATGCGGCCCAGGCCCACGGCGCCAAATACGAGGGCCGGGTGGTCGGCACCTTCGGCGCCCTCTCCTGCTTCAGTTTTTATCCGGGAAAGAACCTCGGCGCTTACGGCGAGGGCGGTGCTCTCCTCACTCACGACGCCGGGATGGCCGCCCGCGCGCGCGCCTTGCGTGAGCACGGCTCCTCGCGCCGCTATTACCACGAGGAGGTCGGCTTCAACTACCGGATGGAAGGCATCCAGGGGGCGGTCCTGGCAATCAAACTGAAGCACCTTGAGGAATGGACCTCGCAGCGGCGCCGAGTCGCGCATCGCTACCACGAACTGCTCGCAGATACCCCTCTCCAACTGCCCCGCGAGGCGGACTACGCCCAAAGCGCTTACCATCTCTACGTGGTGCGCCACCCGCGGCGGGATGAACTCAAACAGCACCTCGAAGCCCATCGAGTCGGCTGCGCCCTGCATTACCCCCTGCCCCTCCACCTCCAGAAGTGCTACGCCTCACTCGGCTATAAGGCGGGCGATTTCCCCAACGCCGAAAAAGCCGCGCGCGAATGCCTCAGCCTGCCCATCTACCCGGAAATGAGCGATGCCCTCATCGAACGCGTGGCCGAGGTAATCAAGGACTTCTTCAACCGCTGCTGAGTCCTTGTTGTGAAACTTACACCGTCCTCGCCTGGGCCTTTTAGGCTTTCGGTGCTTTAGCGTTTCGGAATTGGTTTTCGGGCTTCCACAAATGCCTGCAAATCCTCATTTGCCAGCCTGCGGCTCCTATGGCGTTCGATTCCTTCGGTGATTTTCTCAAACGACTCGATGCGGCGGGCGACTTAACGCGGCTCGCGTCGCCTGCCGCCACTGAGTTGGAGATCACGGCGATCGCTGACCTTGAAATGAAGCGGCCCGGTGGCGGGCGGGCCCTGCTCTTTGAGAAGCCGGCCATTAATGGCCAAGTGGCTCCCTTTCCGCTGGCGATCAATACCTTGGGATCGCATAGGCGGATGGCCATCGGCTTGGGTGTTGACTCCATCGAGCAGGCCGCCGCCGAACTGGGTTCATTGTTGAACGCCAAGCCGCCGGCGTCTTTTAAACAAGCCTTAAGCCTGCTGGGGACGGCCCTCGACCTGCGCCATGCCAAACCTAAAGCAGTGAAGGACGGCCCATGCAAAGAGGTCATTCACAAGTTTGACGCCCCGCCTTCGCGGATTGAGCCGTGGCCGCCCGCCCCGGGCATTGCCGGAACTGCGGGGGCGCCCTGGCCGAGCCCGGAAGCCGTTTCGGGAACGCTTCCCACGCTGTTGAACCTGCCGATTCAGAAATGCTGGCCCCTGGATGGAGGGCGGTTCATTACGCTGCCATGCGTGGTCACCAAGGATGCGGACACCGGCGAGCGGAATCTTGGCATGTATCGGATGCAAGTGTACGACGAGCGGAGCACCGGGATGCACTGGCAGCTCCAAAAGGTCGGCGCGCGTCATGGCCGGCGGTATTACCAAACCGGGACGCGGATGCCGGTGGCGGTGTTCCTGGGGGGGGACCCGGTGTTGACGTTTTGCGCCACGGCGCCATTACCCGACGGCCTGGACGAATTCCTGCTGGCGGGTTACCTGCGTAAGAAATCCATCGAGCTGGTCAAATGCGAGACCAACGCGCTGGAGGTTCCGGCCGAGGCGGATTTCGTGCTGGAAGGTTATGTTGACCCTAAAGAGCCCTTGCGCGAGGAGGGGCCGTTCGGCGACCATACCGGCTATTACTCGCTGCCCGATTTCTACCCCGTCTTCCACATTACAGCCATCACGCACCGAAAGAACGCGGTCTATCCGGCCACCATCGTCGGGGTTCCGCCCATGGAAGACTTTTACATCGGCAGCGCCTCCGTGCGACTCTTCCTCCCGGTGCTGAGGATGACCTTCCCTGAGCTAGTGGACGTTGCCCTCCCCGCCGAGGGGGTGTTTCATAACCTGGTCTTTGTGAGCATCCGCAAGACCTACCCGATGCAGGCTTACAAGATCATGTACGGCCTCTGGGGGATGGGCCAGATGATGTTCTCCAAGTACATCGTTGTGGTCGATGACGACGTGGACGTGCGCAATACCAGCGAGGTCCTCTTCCGCCTCTGTGCCAATACCGATCCTCAGCGCGACAGTGTCATCACCAAAGGCCCCGCCGATGTCCTCGACCACGCCACCAGCCAACTCGCTGTGGGTTCGAAAATGGGAATCGACGCTACCCGGAAACTCCCCGGAGAAGGGTTTAGCCGGCCTTGGCCGCCGCTGATTCGGATGGACGACGAGACGAAGGCGAAGGCACGGCGATTCCTGGAGGCAGGCATTTGAATTTGACTGCGGCGAGGGCCTCGATAAGATGGAGGGCAAATTCAGAAACACATAAAATTATGGCAATTATCAATTTTGGCGGCACCGAAGAAACAGTGGTCACGCGCAAAGAGTTTTCCATGGCCAAGGCCCGCAAGGTTCTCAAGAACGAGACTATTGCGGTTATTGGCTATGGGGTCCAGGGCCCGGCTCAGTCTTTGAACCTGCGGGACAATGGGTTCAATGTCATCATCGGCCAGGCCAGCGGCTTTAAGCGCGATTGGGATCGGGCTGTGAAGGACGGGTGGGCGCCGGGCAAGACCTTGTTCGAAATCGACGAAGCGGTGCGCCGGGGCACGATCATCCAGATGCTGGTTTCCGACGCCGCGCAGCGCGCCATCTGGCCGGTCGTCAAGCAAAACCTCAAGGCAGGCGACGCCCTTTATTTCTCGCACGGTTTTTCCATCACCTACAAGAAGCAGACCGGGGTGGTGCCCCCGGCGGATGTCGATGTGATTATGGTCGCGCCAAAGGGGTCCGGCACGTCGGTGCGGCGCAATTTTCTGACCGGGGCAGGGATCAACTCCAGTTACGCTGTTGCGCAGGACGCAACGGGGCGGGCGGAGGAACGTTGCCTGGCCGTCGGCATCGGCATCGGTTCGGGTTACCTCTTCCCCACCACGTTCGAGCACGAAGTCTATAGTGATCTGACGGGCGAACGGGGCATCTTAATGGGCGCGTTGGCAGGGGTCATGGAGGCTCAATACGACGTGCTGCGCAGACACGGCCATACACCGAGCGAGGCGTTTAACGAAACGGTCGAGGAGCTGACGCAGAGCCTCATCCGCCTTGTGGACGAGAACGGAATGGACTGGATGTACGCCAATTGCTCCGCCACCGCCCAACGCGGCGCCTTGGACTGGAAGCCACGTTTCAAAAAGGCGGTCGCGCCGGTGTTCAAGGAACTCTACGAGCGCGTCAAGACGGGCAAGGAATGCGCGCGCGTTCTCTCGGCATGCGGCAAATCGGATTACCAGGAGCAACTGGGGAAGGAATTGGGCCAAATCCGTGACTCAGAGATGTGGCAGGCGGGCAAGGCGGTGAGGGCATTGCGTCCCAAAGAACCGGCGCGGGCGATTGCCAAAGGCACCAAGGGAGTCGGCGGAAGGGCTGCCAACTGAGTGGAATGCGCGCCCCGTGTCGTCGCTTCGGGCTGACATGGCAAAGAGCGGGGCTGCTGTTGTCATGCGCGGCGGGATGTGCCGCGCTCGCCGGCCCGAAAGGGCCACCAGCCGATCCACGGGGCGGGCAGTTCGTAGGGTTCAGCGATTTTTCCGCGTTTACGAGGTCCGCAGGGGCCCGCGCCGGCGAGTATGTGCTTGTGTCACCCGTCATCCGGGCGCGCATGGCATGGGACGAGCTCATCGCCTCCTGGAATGTGGAAGGCCCCGAGGGGGTCTGCATTCGGGTCGAAGCCCGCGCACTCTATTCGAATCGCGCGACCAAGTACTACACCATGGGAGTTTGGTGCGCCGACCCCTCGCTCCATCCGCGCCGGAGCATCGCCGGCCAAGGGGACAAAGATGGCGACGTGTTGACCGACACGCTCAAGTTGAAAGCGCCCTGTCGGCGAGCCCAGGTTCGGTTGATCCTGGGAGACACTTCTCCCGCGAAGCCGCCTTTGAGGTTCCTGGGGTTATGCCTGACCGACACGCGGACAAAGCCTCTCTCTTTGCCTCCGAACCGGGCAGGCTGGGGTAAGATCCTTTCGGTGCCTGAGCGCTCGCAAATGGCCTATCCCAACGGAAAGGAACTGTGCAGCCCGACGACCGTCTCAATGATACTGAGCTATTGGGCCAAGCGGTTGCAGCGGCCCGATTTGGAGCACGACGTGCCGGAGGTGGCCAGGGGAGTTTATGATTCTAATTGGGAGGGGACGGGCAACTGGCCGTTCAATACGGCGTATGCGGGGTCGTTTCGCGGAATGCGGGCGTATGTGACGCGGCTGAGTGATGTGTCCGAGTTGGAGGATTGGATAGCCGCGGACATTCCGGCAGGAGTCTCGCTGGATTACAACCGGCTGCGCGAGAAGGCCGGTCCGCCCAGCGGCCACTTGGTCGTGTGCGTCGGATTCACCGACCAGGGAGACGTCGTGCTCAACGATCCGGGGACAAGACATAACGTGCAAAAGATCTTTCCGCGAGAGGACTTTGTGAGCGCCTGGGCTTCTTCGCACAATACCGTCTATCTCATCTATCCCGAGAATGCCCAAATCCCCAAAGACCGGTTTGGCCATTGGGCCTTGGCGGCAGGCAATGGGGAACACCCGGAGTAATCGACAGCCCCGCGGCTGCGATTCCCCGGGCAGGGCTCGCCCCTTTGGAAGCCAACCGGACAAGCTGGCAGAGTGCCATAAACCCTCAGCCGAGGTCGTCCAGCAGCATTTGCGAGAACAATTCATAGACGACATTTCTGCGCTCGACAAAAAGGCACTTCCTGACTGGCTCCCCTTCCTCAAAGGCCTCGCGATAGATGACCCGGAACTCGCCTACCCGGAGGCGCTTGTAGCCGAGGAGGTCGTCCACAAGGTCTCTTGTGTCTCCGCAAATTGCCAGTTGCTTTTCGTCCCGCTTCTGGCTAATCCTCTTTTCCGTCGCTGAAACATTAACCTATAACTCCTGAATTAAGATTATGGCTGAAAACTGTTTCCATCCCAGCATCGAAGGCGCTCAACACGGAGCAAAGTCCCTCGCCGACTTTTTGGCCTACGCCAAGCGGTCCGGGGCCGTGGGCGCCCAGCCTTCCTGCTACATGCTCCAGAGCGAGAACGGCTTCAAAAGCGCGAAGGAGATCAAGGACGCCTTCGCCAAGGAAGGACTGAGTCTCGACGGCGTTTCCATGCACTGCCCTATCTGGGTGCATACCACCGCCTGGACCGGCAGCCCGAGCGTTCGTCCGTTCATCCCGGCGGATGTCGCCAAGAAATCGCCCGCTGAAATCGAGAAATGGGCGGAGGACTACATTCTGCGCCTGATGGACTTGTGCGCTGAATTGGGGGTAAAGATACTCCCGATGTTCTGGGGCGTGGCTTTCGGTTGGGAAGTGGCCACGGGCTATCCGTGGGGCTTCTGGGCCGGGGCCGATTACGACCTGATCAAAGAGGGCAAGGAGCGATTTGTAACCAAGACGGCCAAGATTCGCGCCCACGCCAACAAACTGGGCATCTATCTCTGCCACGAGATTCATCCCGGCACCGGGGCTATGTGCGCCGACGATTTCAACACCCTGGTCGATATCTGCGATGGGGACAAGTGCCTCGCTATCAATGCCGACCCCTCGCACTGCTGGGAGGGGGAGGGTTGGGAGACTCGCTATCTGAAGGTGGCGCCGCGCATTTACGCCTGCCACGTCAAGAATTTCGTCATTCGGCCCAATGTGCCCTTGCGCAAGATGGAGCCCGCCTGGCAGAAGCGCGCCATGCAATTCGTGGATATCCCAAGTGGCGACCTCAACATGGTCCGCTACGCCGAACTGCTCGTTCACGCTGGCTACCCGCAGCGATATTGCGAGGTCATGCATACCAAGACCGCCCCACTGGTGGTCGAAGCCGAGAGTGCCTACCGCGACCTGGACGCCACCAGCACGAACGGTATCCAGTACGTGCGTAATACCCTCTGCTTCCCTCTGGCCAGTGGCTCGTTCGAGGAAGGCATGGGAGCATAGCGGATTTTAGACTTTAGATTTTAGATTTGCGATTGATAATCTGCCAGGTCGGACGAGTCAGACGTGTCCGACCTGGCAGTCCCAAATTCCTCCAAAATCGCGAATCTCTCACGGGCGTGGGAGCGGATTCCACCCCATGCCGATCGGCTTGCGCGCGGTTAGCGCATGGTGGAGTATTATCTCGTGCCGTCTTTGCCGCGCGCAACGTATCGGATCCAGTTTCACCGTGGCTTTACCTTGCGTCAGGCCACGGAGTTGGTCCCGTACCTCAATCAGCTTGGCATTAGCCATGTCTATGCCTCTCCGCTGTTGAAGGCGCGTCCCGGCAGCCTGCACGGATATGACGTGTGCGACTGCTCTCAAATCAATCCCGAGATCGGCACGGAGGCCGACTTGGAGCAGCTCGTGGCCGCCCTGCGCCAGCGGGAGATGGGGTTGCTCTTGGACATCGTGCCCAACCACAATGGCATTGGGGGCAGAGATAATCTGTGGTGGTGGGATGTGCTTCAACACGGGCGCGCCAGCCGCTTTGCCGATTATTTCGACATCGACTGGGAGTCCCCGGTCCCGGGGTTGAAAGGCAAAGTGCTCGTCCCGGTGTTGGGTGACGAGTATGAACGGGTCCTGCGGCAGGGCCAACTCAAGGCAGTCTTCGAGAATGGCGAAGTGACGATTCACTATTTCGAACACACCTTCCCCGTCTGCCCCCAATCGATTGCCGCACCCGGCAAAATCCTCGACGAACTGGTCGAGGGACTGAACGCAGACCGTCAGGCACTGGACCGCTTTCTTGAGCAGCAGCATTATCGACTGACATTTTGGCGCCGCGGGGACACGGAACTGAATTACCGGCGATTCTTTAATATCACCACTCTGGCCGGCGTTCGCGTCGAGCTGCCCCTGGTTTTCACCGATACGCACAATCGGCTCCTGGACTGGCGCCAGCGTGGCTTGATTGACGGCTTCCGAATCGATCATCCCGATGCGCTGCGCGACCCCCTGCAATACCTCAAACGTCTGAATAAGGCGGCATCGGAACCTTCGCTTTTAGTCGAAAAGATTCTTGAGCCCGGCGAAGGATTGCCCTCGGGTTGGCCTGTCGCCGGCACGACCGGCTATGACTTTCTTAATCGAGCTGGCGCGCTTTTCATCGACGCCTCGGCGGAGAAGACGCTGACGGATTTCTATGTCGAATTCACGGGAGCGCCGGTGGACTACGAGGCCGTTGTGCTCGAAAAGAAGCGCCTTGCCTTGCGCCAACTCCTGGTGGCGGAAGTGGAGTTTTTGCTTCGCCTGCTTCGCCCCCTGGCTCAGAAGGATGTTCGGGCGCGTGCATCTACCGAGGAGCAACGGCGCGAGGCGCTGATCGAGATGGTAGCCTGCTTTCAAGTTTATCGGACGTACGCGCGGGCCGAGGCGGGCCAAGTGAGCAAGGACGACATTCGCCGCGTGCGGGAGGCGGCGGCCAGAGCAAAAGAACACCAGGCGACTCTGGGGCCGGTATTCGATTTCCTGAGCGATCTGCTTGTGCTTAAGTCACAGCGCAAGGCAGCCGCAGACTTCGTAATGCGGTTTCAACAACTGACCGGTCCGGCAATGGCCAAGGGAGTCGAGGACACGACGTTTTACTGCTATAACCGCTTTGTGGCGCTCAATGAGGTCGGGGGCAACCCCGCTAGTTTCGGCCTGGATCCCGCCCGGTTCCATTCAGCCTGCAAGGAGGCGCAGGCCCGTTGGCCGAAGGCGATGCTTGCCACATCAACTCACGACACCAAGCGCAGCGAAGACGTCCGGGCGCGGTTAGCCGTGCTCTCCGAGATGCCTGAGTCCTGGATGGGTGCCGTCCGGCGATGGTCGAGGATGAATGAACGACATCGCCGGAACGGGATGCCTGACCGCAATGCGGAATACCTCTTCTACCAGAACATGGTGGGGGCATGGCCCATCGAGATGGAGCGTACTGTGGCGTTTATGGAGAAGGCCTCGCGCGAGGCCCGCCAGCACACCAGTTGGACCGACCCAAACCCCGAATATGACCCCCCGCTGAAGGCGTTTGTGGCCGGAGCGCTGGGCGAAAAGACCATCACGGGCGATCTGGAGGCGTTCCTCGCCAACTTGCTTGAA
>JBJKSV010000304.1:0-2625 GCA_046703605.1 Limisphaerales bacterium | reverse complement strand
GGTTGCAGCGCCTCAAGGACATCGTCCAAGCCTGGAAAGCCTTTGGACCCAATTGCCCGACGCACCCGCGCCAGAGAGGAGGCGCTCGAAAAAACCTCAAAAGATGTGGGTAATGCACAGGTCCCAGTGGGTTCCGTCTTCGGAGTGCAAAATCACACCTTGTTCGTTAGCCACGCCCGCAGCCGCGACGAACGACTGGTGGCCATAGGTGACTCCGTTAATCCGGGCAGTCGTCAGCGCGGATGTCAGGCTCTGCCAGTTCGTGCCTCCAGCGGAAACCGAAAGGGCTCCGCTGCCGACCGCCACGAACTTGCCATCCCCATAGCCGACGTCCTCGATGCCACCGGGGGTCACCGCGCCTCGGTTTGTCCACGCAGCCCCGTCCCTCGATGTCCAAAGAACCTTGCCGTCGGTCGAGACAAACAACCCGGCACCGTATGCCATGCGAATTCCCACGCTCTGCTCGCTCAAGGTGGTCCAACGCAGCGTGTCCGCCGAGGCGGACACTCCCACGCCCAGGGCCACGAAGCGCCCGTCTGCGTAGATGACGTCGAGAATCCCCGGCAGGCCCGATCGACGAAAGGTCCAGTTGGCCCCGTCTGGTGAGGTTAGCAGGCTCCCCTCGCTCCCGGTTGCGAGAAAAGTCCCATTGCCATAGGCGATGTGCTGCCAGTTCATCACCGTGGACTGGCATTCCCGTTTTGTCCAGTGAACGCCGTCAGGAGAGGTGAGGATTCCCGGTCCGGTGGAGAGGGTGGCCGGATCGTACGCGGAGCCAACCGCCGCGAACTGGCTGTCCGCATAAACGGCACTGCTTAGGTCCAAGACGTTGCTCGGGCTGCTCTGCTTGATCCATGTCCTGAGGTCCCGCGAGGTCAAAATCGCCGCGAGCGAGCCTCCGCCAGGGGTGCCGACGCCGCCGATAGCGACCCATGTCGCAGCACCCCAGGCGAGGTCCCTGAGTACGTACGGCGCTCCGGCTCCGTAAATCGGGCCAAGGTAGCGGCTAGTCCAATTCGTCCCGTCGGGCGAGGATAGAATCTCGCCGCCGTCTCCGACAGCGACGAACGTTCCATTGGCGTAGGCGACGGCCTCCAAGGCGTTGCCGTTGGGCAGCGGGTTGCGCCACTGCCACTGATCGAGTGGGTCAGCGCCATGAGCGCTCAATCGGGCGAGAAGCGCGACGAGCATCGCCGCTTCAGAGAGGCGGTATGGGAGATGGGTATTCATGGAGAGGAAAGGACGGCGGTGTCGTCGGGATGCCACTGATGGTCGCGATTCCACCGCCGCGCGACAAGCGGCTTCCTGCCATCCCACAGCGCGGCCGCGGTGAGGCTCTCGACGTGGCCATCGCAAAACACAACGTTCCACCGGCCCGCGTGGCGCTCGCGCATGACCTCGGCGCAGGCCACGTGCCCCGGATTCGTGCCCGGATTAGCGACCGAGAGCAGCGGAAGAACTGTTGACCACCAGCGGAGTGAGGTTGAGCCGTAGGCCGCCGCCAGCGGCGAGGTGAGAACAGAAACCACCACAGAGTCCCCCATCTCGATCATGTCACAGGGCGCGCGCACGTCCGACTCCGTACAGAGCCGCAGGTCGCCTGGACCCGGATCGTCACCGCGATAGCTGCTTTCCAACCTGTCGCCCCCCAGCCCCTGCCCTCCCATATAGCCCCCGTCGTTGTAGCCGTAGGCGCCCAGGCCCCCACCGCCGTCGAAGGCGCCATGCAGCATTGCGTAATCCGGGCAGGCATAGACCGTATTGCGCACCGGGTGGTAGGGTGGGTCGTCGTAACCGCTGTTCATCCAGAGCGGCGGCTTTGCTTTGACGTATCGTTGCAGCCGCTGCTGCCAATAAAGCGCCGGCGAGGCGGGCGCGTCTTTCATGTCGGAGGGTGGATAAACGTTGTTGTCATCGAGATACATCCTCATCGCCAAACCCCATTGGCGCACGTTGCCCTGGCACATGGTGCTCCGGGCGGCGATCTTGGCACGGCTGAGGGTGGGCAGCAGAATCGCCGCCAGGATGGCGATGATGGCGATGACGACGAGCAATTCGATGAGCGTGAAACCGTCCCGGTTCGTTCGCATTTGGTAATCCTTGGTTTTCATAAGCATCACTCATGCCAAGCCGCTCAACCGGCCCAATCAAGCACAGACTTGCCTCGCCGCCGCCAGACCCCCCGCGAAAATGCGTGAGAATCACGCATAAAACCCGTGATTCTCACGCATTCCAGCGGCCGAGTCGCAGTCCAGGTCCAGCCCTGCCTCGGGCGCTGGACCGCCGCCAGCATCCCGCCGAGGCAGTGACCAGCAACTCAATGAGCGTCAACCCTTTTTGGGCGCACCCCGCAATCCTTGGGCGTGCGACCTGAATTCCCTCCGTAGGCAACGAGCAGCGTCCGCGATTATCCCCCGTCCGCCGGACAAAGTGAGGCGCCCAGACCCTTTCCGCTCTGTTTTCATAACCTACTGGCTCACCGCCCGATAGAAACGCCGGTTGAAATCCGTCGCCTGGCGGTCGATGAACAGAACCGGGGCGTTGCTGGTGGAGAGCTGTCCCAGCGCCGTCCAATTCAGCAGGTCGGTCGAACCCTCGATTTCCCATTGCCCACCGGAAGGCGCC
>JBJKSV010000303.1:0-4060 GCA_046703605.1 Limisphaerales bacterium | reverse complement strand
GAGGCGTTGTGCTCGTCCCCGCAGGGCGGTTTCTCCTGAAGGGCCATCTCGTCTTAAAGAAGGGAGTTCACCTCCTCGGCCTGAACCAGGCCCCTCAATCCTGGGAACCGGCAACCGGTTCGATCCTCATGCCCACCGGCGGCCGGGACCACGAGAACGCTCCGGCTTTCATCGAGATGCGCACTTCCACATCCGTGCGAGGCCTGACCATCTTCTATCCGGAACAGAGGCCCGATGACATCCGCCCTTACCCGTGGACCATCCGCATCCGTGCCAACCCGGCGCTGACGAACGAGGTCTGTTTCGACTGCACGATCGAGAACGTCACGCTCATCAACAGCTACAACGGCATCCGCACCGGCCCCACCGAGAACGGACGGCACCGGATCATGAGCGTCTGCGGCTGTGTGCTGCGGCGCGGTATCCTGGTCGAGGGAACCGGAGATATCGGGCGCATCGAAAATGTCCAGTTCCACTCGCATTTTTGGGCTAATAAGGCCTATGGTGGCAACTGGGACAAGGTGTTTGCCTACATGCAGCAGAACCTGGAAGCCTTCATCTTTGGACGCACCGATTGGGAGTACGTGGATAACACCTTTGTCTTCCCGGCGAAGGTGGGCTACCGGTTCATCGAGAGCCGGCGGCAATCCTGGGGCGGCTCGTGCAACGGCCAGTTCTCCGGCATCGGCGCCGATGCCACACAGACCTGCGTGGACATCGAATCGATCCAGCCCCAAGGGCTGTTAATCAGCAATGGCCAGTTCAATTCACACCGCGTTGGCCCCGGCACTCAGGTCATTGTCGGACAGAACTGCCAGGGGAATATCCGGTTTGTGAACTGTGGCTTCTGGGGGCCGGTGGAACATAACGCGGTCATCCGCGGCGACTCTTATGTATCGTTTTCCGACTGCTATTTCTCCAATGACTACGCCTCCACCAATGCCTCCGTCCTGGCCGAAGGCGGCAAACTGCAGATCAACAATTGCACATTCGACGCCCGCTCTAGCCAACGCAAGGCGGGGCATGCCTGGACCGAGGCGGACAAACGCTTCCAACCGCCCTGCATCCAGCTCGAATCCGGAGTGAGATCCGCTATCATCCGCGGCAACAACGGCTATTACGGAGTGAGCATCCAGAACGCGATCGGCCACAAGGCGATCGTTACAGATAACGAGCCTTACGAACCCAAGCCCTAGCCCACACCCTGTATGAAGATCCTGATCATCGGCGGTACCGGCAACATCAGCACCACCATAACCAAGCAACTGCTTGCGTTGGGCCACGACCTGACCCTCTTCCGCCGCAACCCGCAATCGTTGGATTGGCTCCAGAAGGTTCGCGTCCTCACCGGCGATCGCAAGTGCTACGCCGCCTTCGAAGACCGGATGGCGCAATTAGGGACTTTCGATTGTGTCATCGACATGATTTGCTTCGACCCGGAGGATGCGGAAAGCGACATCCGGACGTTCGCCGGCAAGACGCGCCAGTTCGTCCTCTGTAGCACCGTGGACGTATATCCGAAGAGGCCGGAGTGTTATCCGCTGACCGAGGAAACCAAACTCAGCGCCCGGCCTTCCTTTCCTTACGCCTTCAAGAAAGTGCAATGCGAGCAACTTTGCTGGGCTGCTCACAAGCGCGGTGAGTTCGCGCTGACCGTCCTTCGTCCAGCCTTCACCTACAACGAAAGCTGGAGCCCTGGTATCCATGCCTTTGGCGGCCAGACCTACCACCTGGACCGGTTGCGCAAGGGCCAGCCGATCATCCTCCATGGCGATGGCTCTTCCATCTGGATGGCCACGCACCGCGACGACACGGCCTCGGCGTTCATCGGCGCAATCGGCAACGAAAGCGCATTCGGCGGGGCCTACAACGTGACCGGTGACGAGTGGATGACCCACGAACACATCTGGCGCACTATCGCCCGGGTCATGCGCGCCCCAGAACCGGATTTCGTGTGCATCCCGACGGATCTTTTGGCCAAACTCGCCCCCGAGGAGGCCGAATGGTGCCGGGAGAATTTCCGATACAACAACATCTTCGACAACTCGAAGGCCAAGCGTGACCTCGGCTTCCGGTACACGGTGCGCTTCGAAGAGGGCACCCGGAGATGCATCGAGTGGCTCACGGCACACGACCGCATCGAGGACAGCGCCAAGCATCCATTCTATGATCGCATCGTAGAGACCTGGCGGCGGCACGAAGCCATGATGGAGATGGAATTCCGGGGACAGCAACGATAGTATGGGCGAAAGAGATTCCCACCAAGAGCGCGGCCTGCTTTACGGCGTCTATTTCATCTACTTTTTCTGCGGAATGGCGCAGTGTTTCGAAGGCGTGTTTCTACCAGAGTTCAAGGAGTACTTCGGCCTGGATTATCAGCAGCAGATGTACACCATGTTCGCTAAGAATATCCCTTTCCTGCTCGCGCCGGCTATCGGGGTTCTCGCCCAACGCATCGGATTCAAGAACTGCCTCAGCCTTGGGATGGTGTTATTCGCGGGGGGAACCCTCCTGTTCCTGCCCGGCCTTCAGAGCCACCACTTCGCAGTGGTGCTCATCGCCTTCTTCATCATCGGCGCGGGGTTCAATTTTCAACTGGTGGCCGGGAACCCGCTGCTCTCGACCCTGGGACCGCCTGCCGGTGGCTCCAGCCGGCTCAACCTGGGCAATGCCCTGGGGGCCGTCGCCCAGGTTATCGCTCCCTTGATGCTCACTTTCATCATCCCGGTCGCGGCTGCTTCGGTTCAAGCCAAATTGCCTTACATGGAGGGCCTTTTCGGGGGCATAGGCGCCGTGCTGGTCATCATTGCTGGACTGAGCGTTCTCGCCAAGGGTATCAAACCAACCGAGACGCACGACGCTCCTGGCTCTGCTCGGTCCGGTGGCTCAAAGCGTTCGCCCCACATCTGGAATCAGCCGAAGGTTCTGCTCGGGTTTATCACGATTTTTCTCGTGCTCGGCGCGGAGGCCGGTCTCTTCGGCCTGTATCGCAACTACCTCGAGGACCCCCGGATTGCCGGCCTTACCTCGCATCAATCCGAGCGCTTGTTCACCGTGTATTTCGGACTGTTCGCCCTTGGGCGGTTGGTGGGCGCCGGTGTGCAGAAGCGAATAAAACCGGCGATCACGCTGGCGGTTTGCGCCGCCGCCGCACTCCTCCTCGTGGGCGTTATCGTTGCAGCCCGTGGGTCGGTGGCCATTGTCTCGGTTACCTTTATTGGGTTCTTCATTTCCATCTTTTTCCCAACTCTCTATGCCCTTGCGATTGAGGGCCTGGGCAAGGGCACCGCGCCAGCCTCCGGCCTTTTGACAATGGGGTTCCTGGGCTGCGCCTTCCTCCCGGTGATACAAGGCCGGTTAGCCGACCGGCTTGGCCTGCAACATTCCTATGCCATGCTGTTCGTCCCCTATCTCTGCGTCCTTTTCTACGCCTTGCGAGCCCACCGAAGGGAAAGGTCTGAGATCGCCCTGCAATGAGCTGCCTCAGGATATCCGATAACCGCCGCTTCTTCGTCTTCGAGGATGGTTCACCATTCTTCTGGCTTGGTGACACCGCTTGGGAACTGTTCCACCGGCTGACTTTTGAAGAAGCGGAGTACTACTTCGAGAACCGCCGCCAAAAAGGCTTCACCGTCATCCAGGCTGTTGTGCTCGCCGAATTCGATGGCCTTCACACCCCGAATGCATACGGAAAAATTCCGCTCTTTGGCGACGACCCGCTTCGACCCAACGAGGCCTATTTTGCCTTCGTGGATCGCGTGATTGACCTGGCATGCCGGAAAGGTCTTTTCATTGGTCTGCTCCCAACTTGGGGTGACAAGATCGAATTGCTCGCCCACGGCAAGGGCCCCGTCATTTTCAATCCCGAAAACGCGCGCCTCTACGGCGAATGGATCGGATGCCGCTATCGCGACAAACCCAACCTGATCTGGATCAACGGCGGCGACCGCTCCGGGGGGGCGGAGAATTTCGCCGTTTGGGATGCCTTGGCCCGCGGGATCAAATCGGCCGACCTGACTCATCTAATTACCTTTCACCCGCTGGGAGGAGGGGATGGGCA
>JBJKSV010000302.1:0-5113 GCA_046703605.1 Limisphaerales bacterium | reverse complement strand
TCCAAGAAGCCGATCAGGGCATGCGAATTGCCCACGCCCATGGCCCGCCCAGCGACCTCAAGGCCGAAGCAGCCGAGTCCTTCTCGGTTGTGGACCAGCCTCAACGTGCCGCTCCGAAGCCGCAGCGCATTGGCGTCGGCCTGGAATGGTCTCGGTTTTGGCCATGAGGGCGCACGGAAACGGACCCGTTCGGTGAACCAGAGCCGTCCCAGCACGCAGGCGCCGCCATCACCGGGTGGATCGATGCGCATGTGATACCCGGCGCCCAATCCGGGCATCGGAACTTCAGCCTCATACCATCGGCCGGGGGGGACGTCGAAGTGGATTGAGTTCGGTTCCGTGGGCGCATCGCAGAAATAAAACACCTGGCAGGTGCCACCCTGCTCCGATTTCAATCTCAGGTGCAGCCAGAGTTCCGCTCCCTCCGGATAATCCCGCGCCGGGCCGACCGTGTAGGGGTCGTCTCCACTGATTTGGATTCGCAATCCTTCACGGGTCGGCTCCAGCGCCGAGATGTCGTGCGTGGGCTGCCATTGCGCCGAGACTGAAGGGACGGTGAAATCAAAGTCGGGCGGGCTCGAGCCAAACCCTGGAATGGCGCAGACACAGAGCAGGAATGCGAGTGGGGTGGGGCCAAAGCGGTGTCGCCGCTTCGCTCTGCCACCGCACTCCACAACCTGGGGGAGGACCGAACTGTCCTGGGCCGATCCGCCCCGCTGCTTAAAGTTCCTTTATTTCGACCTTGCGGAAGGCCACCGGATCATTATGCCCGGCGAATCCGAAGTGCCCTGTCGTGCGGTTCTTGCCTGGATGCGGGCTGTCGTGCATGTACTCATGAACCTTCGACAGGTCCGCGTTTAGGATGACCGTGCCGTTCAGTTCCACCTTGATCGTTGAGCCTTTCACAGTGACTTGTTCGAAGTTCCAGGTGCCGATGGGGTGCTGGTAACCGCGGGCGGCGGCCACCATGCCGTAAGCGGAGCCGTGGGCCTGGCGCGGGTCGATCTTCTCGCCGGTTGCCTGCTCGTAATGATCGTCGAGCACCTGGCACTCGCACATGCCGTCGTAGGCCGTATCGCCGTAACCGGGATAGCGGATGGCCAGGCCGTTATTGCCGCCAGGAGGGAGCTTGAACTCAAGCCGGACGGCGAAGTTGCTGTATTCCTTCTTGGTGTAAATCGTGCCTCCCTTGTGCGGACGGCACTGAATGGCGCCATCGACAATTTGGTAATTGTCCAACGGGCCCGCCCAACCAGCGAAGTCCTTCCCGTCAAAGATCGAGTCGAAGCCCTTGTTGCCATGAGATTCGAGGATAGCGTTGGCCTCGTTTGGACCAATCTCGCGGATATAAATATCGCGCCATTGAATCTCCCCGCCGTGGGTCTGCAGCTCAATCGGACCGCGCGGTGGGATGGGTTTGCTGCGGTCGTAATAGTTTTCCATCAGCGCGTGATCGACGACCTGCTTGCCGTTGAGCCATACGCTGACTCGAGATCCCACCATCAGGATGCGAAACGAGTTCCATTGGCCAAAGGGCCTGTCAGCCAGCACCAACGGATCCTTGCCCGGCGCTCCCGGACTGTTGTTCCACAGACCACCTGAACCTTTGTTGGACCCCAGCGAGAACTTGTCCTGCTCGGTCCAGTCCCAAATCTGCACTTGAGGACAGCCGCGCAAATACACGCCGGAGTCGGCCCTGGGCACCGTTTTGTATTCGAGGAGCAGCTCAAAATCGCCGTACTCCTTCTTGGTGGTCGCGTAAGCCCCGTGACCGTCGTTGACCAGATCCCCGTTTTCAACCCGCCAATGCTCTTTCATTGACCGAGTCCATTTATCTACCTGCTCCTTGCGCTCCGCCGGGGGCATCGCATCGAGCTTGCGGGGATCGAATGTGTCGCCTCCACGCCAGCCGGTCAGGTCTTTGCCATTAAAGAGGGCCGTAAAGCCTGGCGGCGGGTGCGGCACATCCACCGCAAGGCCGAACTGGCAACCGGCGGCGAGCAGCAAAGTGGTGAGAGTTAAGCGAGGTAACAACGTGATTTCAGTGGCTTTCATCGTTTTTCCATTTTGGAGGCCTGAGAATGGAGTGCTTTGCCGTCCAAGTCAACAAAGGCTTCAATGAAGCGCCAAGGTCGTTGAACTCCGCAACCTCTTGATCAAATCCGAAAGAGATTGACTTCAATGCGCCCTAGGAGTTAACTAGCTGACGTTCACCCGCTAACTATGGTCTTGTCACAAAACTTGGACGCCGGCGCGAGTGGGTCCGAACCTGGCCGGGGCCTGCCCGTACGAGGCGCGACGAAACCAACTTTGGCGGAGTCTATACAACAGGAAACTTCATGAAATCGAAAATCTCTCGGGTCAACTTCTTTGAAAGCAGCGTGGGCGTGGTCCTGCTGGCAGGCGCTTTGGCGTGTGCCTTGCCCGGACACGCCTCAGCGGCGCTCACGCACCGCTACAGTTTCACTACCGATGCGAGCGATTCGGTCGGCGGCGCCAACGGCACGCTCATGAACGGCGCGTACCTCGATGTGGGCTCAGTCTATTTGGGCCGGGCCAGTCCTTCAGGAACCAATGCGGACTACGTCGAGCTGCCGCCGGGGCTGATTAGCAACTACACCAGTGTGACGTTCGAGTTCTGGGTTGACGTGGGGCAACAGCTTGGGAACTGGGATGAGCTTTACGCCTTTGGCAACCAGAATGCCAGCGGCCAAGGGGCGAACATGGTGATGTTTTGCCCGCACTCAGGCTCAACCCCAAACGATTACCGGATGAGCTACGCCCAGGCAAGTCCGGGCTTTAATGACGAGTACGTCGTCAATGGAGTTGGAGTTTTGGATAATCTGGGTCCGATGAGTGTCACTTGCGTCTATGACCCACCGAATCAGAGCATGTCCCTCTACACGAATGGCGTGCTGGTGGTGAGGATGTCGCCCGTGACGGCGCCGACAGCGGCCAAGCAGTTTTCGCTCACCAACGTCTATGACGTTCACTCCTGGCTGGGGCGCTCGCTCTACAATGGCGACGCGTCCTACTCCGGCTCAATCGACGAATTCCGCATCTACAACACGGCCCTGGGGCCTCTTCAGATTGCCGTTGATAACGCCGCCGGGCCGGATACCGTTGTAACGAACATCGTCGTCAGCTCCCTCCAGTGGAATGTCAATACGAACATGTCGCTGGGTTCGCGCCAGGACACCACCGTCACTTTCCACACCGCCAGCTACGGCACCTTTACCGTTCCGGGGTCCACCGAGGCGACCTACGCGTCCAGCGACCCGTCCGTCGCGACCGTCGATTCCCACGGCCGGCTTTTGGCCATGAGCCTCGGCACCACCACCCTTTCCGTCGCCTTCAACGGCACCACCAACAGCGTCCTTCTCACCGTGAGCGAACCGCAATTGGTTCATCGGTATAGCTTCACGACCGACGCCAGCGACTCAGTGGGCGGGGCCAACGGGACGCTCGTCGGCAGCGCTTCCATCAGTGGTGGCGCAGTGGTCCTGCCCGGTGACGGTCTGAACTCGGGCGACTCTGGCGTCTCCTTCGTCGATTTGCCTAACGATATGATGACCAATCTCACGGCGGTTACTCTTGAGGCCTGGGTCACCGATAATGGAAGCCGCAATTGGGCACGCATCTGGGATTTCGGCAACAGTACCGGTGGCGAGGGGGTCAGCGGTACGGGCACTAAATATATGTACATGGCCCTGCCGGGCGGTTCCCTCAGCGATCTGATAGGAAGTATTGTCGTCAGCGACCGCGCCGGCGGCAGTGAGGGCCTGGAGTGGGCGGGAGGCGGACGGCCGCCCGTGGGCAAAGAGACCCAGGTCGTTTGGGTCTCCGACCCGGCGCATCACACCGGCTGGCTGTATGCCGACGGCGCGTTGGTAGGCATCAACACCAATCTGACCCTTACGCCTCAGGATATCGGGCCGACCTTTAATGATTGGCTCGGACGCTCCCAATTCAACGATCCGATGTTCAACGGCTCGATCGACGAGTTCCGAATCTGGAACGGGCCGCTGACTCCGCTCCAGGTCGCCATCGATGCGGCAGCCGGTCCGGACACAGTTGGGCCGGCCGAGCCGGGCAGTCTGCAAGCGGTGCGTCTGGCCTTGGGCGCGCAGATTGTAAAAGGCGGACGCGAGCAGGCCGCGACCTATGCGGACTTTGCCAGCGTGAGCAACGTGAACGTCAGCACGCTGGGCGCCACCTATTCCTCCAGCGACACCAGCGTGGCGACGGTCGATGCCAACGGGCTGATCCTTGGCGTTTCCACCGGCACGGCCACCATCACCGCGACCTACCAGGGCATGAGCGATAGCCAGAGCGTTTCCATCGTCGTGAAGCCGGTCGTGCTTACCCACCGTTGGAGCTTCAACGAGACCCAGGGTACAACGGCCGCCGATTCCATCGGCGGGGCCAACGCCACACTTCAAGGCGGTGCGACTTTCGCGGGCGACGGCACCGTCTATCTGGACGGCTTTTCGGGCTATGTCCAGATGCCGGCCCATCTCATCGACGGTTATGACGCCGTCACCTTCGAGACCTGGGTAACGGTCGATCCGAGCACCATTGACAACGATGCTGCCCGGCTCTTCACCTTTGGCTCCGCCACCGGCGCTAACGAGGTGGGTGTCACCGCCCTGAGCGGTGGCAATACGCTCATCCGCTATTTCGGCCCTCCGACGGTGGGGGCGACCCGGCAAAAAGGCTTGGCCACGTTGGGGAAGGTCCAACTGGTGGCGGTCTTTAATCCTCCCTTAGGAACAGTGGACCTTTATTTAAACGGCAGTTGGCAGAACTCGGCCACGAATTACAACTTCTCAATGGCTAATATTACAAACGCCATGAGCCTGCTGGGCGCCAACCTCGGTCTCACCAACAACTTCACAGCCGCCACATTCGATGAGTTCCGCATTTACAATGGCGCCCTCGACCTCGCCGGCATCCGAACCAGCCTCGCGGCCGGGCCCGATAATGTCGTCACCAACCCGGGCACGCCGACCTCGCTCACCCTTAGAGTGGATCCGTCTATGGTAGTGGGCAGCCGCCAGGTGCCGCATGTGAGGGCCACCTTCCCGGCGGTGACGAACGTGGACCTAACCCG
>JBJKSV010000301.1:0-2921 GCA_046703605.1 Limisphaerales bacterium | reverse complement strand
CGCAGACGCTGGATTCGTTTTGGGCGCTTCAGGATTCGGATTGCCACTAGCAGCAATGCCTTGCCAGACCAGCACGCTAATCACGACCAACGCAGCGGTGGCCAGAGAAATCCGAAACGCCGTGGCCATCGCCTTCCTTGTCGTTGAGACCTTTTGCATTGGAACGTTCCTTCATGATTTACCAGTGACCGCATTTCTGCCCGACCAAATGTGCCAGAGCAGCAGGAGGGGTGCGCCGACGCCCAGCCATAGATGAAACCTGCTGTCGGCGTTGCGGAGAGTCTCGCTGCCCAGGTAATAAAGCGCGTAACCCGAAAGCGTGAGCAGGCTAACCGCAATGAGAAAGAATGCTCCGTTTGGACGGTTCCGTCGCGCGTGCCAGGCGCGCCCGACGTGGCTGACCAGCAATGTTCCGACCAACAGAACAAAAAACATCGCGCTGAACCCATGGATGGCAATCAGATCGGTCTTGATGCGCAGCAACCTGTCGCTGGCCCGCCCAAAGTGGTCCAAGTGTCGAATCCATGTCCAGGCAACTCCCGACAGGAACAAGGCAAGGCTGACGGCGTAGAGCAAGGCGCGATGCGACCGGCGAATTTGAAGCAGGCGCCGCCTCATGCCGTCAACACGAATGCTTCGGCGCAGTGTTTGCCCAACAACTTCCGCGCGAGACACGGCGCGTTCAAAACCACCTTTGTGAGCGCGTCGGCCAGCCAGCATTCGTGGGCACGGACCGTGACGCTAACCACGCCGGTGACAGCGCCTTGCCGGAGCGGGTCCACCAGATGGCTGACGCGCAGGGGCGGCCCTCCAGCAGCACCACGCCAGATTCTTTCCGTGAAGCGCGGCGCGGACGTGGCCAAGGCCGCATCACAGATGGACACTTTGTGAGCGAAAGTCTGTGGATCAGCCGGGTGACGAACATGAACCGTGGACGGCTGCTCACCGAACACCCGCAAATCGCCGCCGGCGTTCACCACTGCCGCGCTGACGCCGCGCCGCCGCAATGTCTTAATCGCCTTATCCACCGCGTATCCTTTGGCAATGCCGCCGAGGTCCAGCGCGAGCGGCTGGAGAAAAGAGACCGTTCGGCCGTGCGCCAATAAAACATCGCGCCAACTGCCCGCCTTTTCTCTCTTAAGCGATGCGGGCAGAAAATTCCAGCGCGCCAGCAACGGCGCGACGGTGTAATCGAATGCGCCGCCGGACTCAGCCGCGAGCTTGTCGGCGCGGCGCAGCACTTCAAACGTTTCGCGGCTGACCGTCACCGGGCGCAAAGCCGCTTCCCGATTCAACCGCGACAATTCGCTCTCGGCATCGTGCGCGCTCATGCGTTCCTGGATTCTTTCAATGGTCGCAAAGGCCGCGTTGATGGCCCCATTGAAATCGCCTTCCGCCTGGCCGGAAACGCAAATCTCGACGAACGTCCCCAGCAACGGACGGCAGCGGCGGATTTCAAGGCTTGAGCGCGATTTCATAAAAGCTCAACAACCGTTTCACTCCGTCGGTGACGTGACGGCAGCTCAACGTCGCCCCGCTGATGTTCTTGATGTCGCCGCCCAGCTTGAGCCGGGCCCCGTGTTTCTTGCCGGTGAATTGCGCCCGCCATTTCGCCTCGCGGATCTGGTAGCCGTAGGTTTCGCTATAAACCAGAATCTCAATCTGCCGCACGCTGCCGTCGGCGTTGAGGGCCAGCGCCCAGTGAATGTATTCGTGCTTGCCCAGGACTTCGTCCTGAATGAACCAGCCGAGAAATCGGTTGCCGTCCATGGCGCGCCAGACCCTTTCGGAGGGCAGCCGCACCCACACGCCTGAATCCTTTTCAATCGCCCTCATCTGTGCTCGGGTAAGCCTCACGTCGGCGGGGACAAACTGCGTCGCAGTGGTGAAGCAAATCTTCTGGGCGTGTTCCACTGTGAGGTAAGTCGTGGCGTAACAGGGAATCGCTCCGGCGCTGAAGACAATGGCCGGCGGGACAACAATCCGGTGAATCCAGTCGCTCATAAGCTAGAAATTGAACCCCACTTTGAGGATCACTTGCATGTCGGTTTCCTCGGCGTAGGTCCGTCCGTCCCCCGGTTCGCCGACACCGTTGCCCCAGGCTTGATGGAGATAAGTGAGCGTCACCCACCACCGCTGGGCGCTGTAATGCAGGCTCGGCCCGGCGTAGAGCACCACATGCTCGAAATTGTTGAAGTCGAACATGGGATATTCGGCGCGCGCGTCGCCTTCCATGCCAAGGAACCAGTTTGGCGCGAAACGATACGCGACACCCGCGCCACCCTGCCACGCCAATTCGCGGGTATAGAGTTCAGCCGGCCGTTTGCCCCAAGCCAATTCGGTTCCCGCCCAGGCGGCGGTGATCAACGTGTCGGCGCGAAAATCCTTTTGCAGGTCCACCTCCGGCGCGGCGTAGAACTCATGTTCCAGCAGCCCGTCCACTTCATCATGCAGCAAATAGCCGCTCTCCAGCCGGAGCGCCAGACCGATCGGGTCTTCAAAGGTGCTCAACACGGGGTACTTGGCGGCCGCCGTAACGCCGCCGAAGCGGCAATAATTGTGGTCGTCCAGTGCGTCGCGGTCGCCGTTGACGCCATAGTTGTTGAAGTAGCGATTCTCGACCTCAAGGCTGCCTTGGAACCTGTCCGTGAACCCCTGTTCCACTTCCGTGTCCAAATCCAGGCCGTAATAACTGCCTTGCGCCTTGCCGGTGCGCAACGTGGCAAACTGATACAGCTCGCTCCGGCCCTGCGGCAGCGTTTCCGCGCTGCGCACCAGGCCGAAAAGCTGTTCGTCGGCGCGCGAGGTACCGGCTCCGGCGAGCAGGATCAATCCCGCCGCGGCCATGGCGAATTGATGATTTAATTGTCTCATGTCGCCAACAGATTAGCGAATAACCGAAGACCTCCGCTGCCGGTGCC
>JBJKSV010000300.1:0-2503 GCA_046703605.1 Limisphaerales bacterium | reverse complement strand
GCGGGCCTCTACGGGATTGGGCCGAAGGGCAACTGGGCGCGCAACGGCTTCAACGCGAGGGCTTCTTCGATCCCACGACAGTCCGGGGACTCTGGGACCAGCACCAACGAGGGAGACGAGACCGAGGTCTGATGCTCTGGGGTATTCTCATGTTTCAGGCGTGGCAGGAGACCTTTTAACACGGCCTGGGGAACCAAGCCCACAGGGTCGCGCCGGAGGCTCGCGCGCACGGTCCGGAGCCGAGACCGTCAGCGAGCCCGAGCTTAAAGCTCTTCTGACGAAGATCGACGGTGCGGCGGCGGCAGGGAAGGAACGGAAGAGGGCCACATAAGGCCCTGTCTGACAAGTCTTCGTCCACGCTTTAATCGTCCCGTTCCTTCGGCTCCGGCTAAGCCACCTTGTCCAAGAGGTTTCTGCTGCCCTGCGCGGCGACGGTCTGCTGCGCGCTCGGCGCCTGTTCCAGAGCTTGCTGGCTGGCCATTTTGCGGATTGCTTGCTGGTCGCCTTTGGCGGCTTCGGCTTTGGTTTGGGCAGCCGTCTCTGTGGCTTCTTCGACCGTATTCCTCATTGCGGAGTTGATGCTTGTAACATTCATGATTTCTATAGTTGTGTTCTTTCTTGTTCTCCGACGATCCACTCATTGATCGTCTGATACTGTATCGGAATGCATTGAGAGGGCTTGAGGGGAATAGTCAGGCCAGAGCCTCAGCAGCACCCGGCGGCGGACCCCGGCACCGATTGGACGTTTTGCCAGAGGCGGGCTCTTGATGGAAGCGGCGAGGACAGCGAGCCCGGGGAAAACCGATGGGCGTCCGTCCTTGTAGATCGTTGAACATCAGTATGTTCTACGCCGGTGGTTTGCCACGAGGCGATCGCGATGTGTGATGCCCTGTTCGCGCTTGTCCAGCAGTGGGCCCATCCGCCCAACAGGGTGGAGGCCGCCGCAATCGGGCCAAATCTTAACAAATCTTCAGTAACGGAGAGAGCGGGCTTGGCTCAATCTGTGAACGGTCAAGGCTTGGCGACGGCCCGATCCCTCGCCAGCCAACCGAGGACAAAGCATGCGAAAAGCGTGTCATCACCTTGTTTGTTTTCTATGGCGTGTGGCGACGATAAGACGAGAATCACGGTGGTCATGAATAGGGCCTTCCGACGCGCTCGAATTGCAGTCGTAGTTTTGGGGCTGAGCGGGATGGCAATTGGTCTCCCATTACGTGCATCGGATGTTGCGGTTTGGCTGGTGGAAAAGGGGGCCGAGTATACCCAGACTGGCTCTGGACGGCCAACTCTGAACGGGACCAATGGCTGGGGATTCCGCGCGGATGTGGTGGAGTCGCCGAACGGAGCGGTTTCGGGGGCTTCTTTACAGCCGCCCGGAGGCTTGCCCGTCCAAGCCTTGGCTCAAACGGCGTCGGGAAAGAAGTGGTCCTATAAGCACAAGTACAATAAGCTCACAGCCTTGGACCGCCACTTTCCCAACGGAGCTTACACGTTTATGATGTTCGGCCGGAATGATGGTACCCGTTCCACCAGGATACAGTTGCTCGGCAGCGACTATCCGAGCGCCCCCCGCATTGCAAATTTCCCTGCGGTGGCGTCCGTCAACCCGGGGGGCGATTTTCAGGTGTCCTGGGACCCGTTTCTCGGCGGGACAACCAATGATTACGTCCAGTTCCGCATCGAGGACGCATTTGGAAACAAACTCTTTGAAACGCCCGACCTGGGCAAGCCCGGCGCTTTGAATGGCTTGGCCCCATCCACAGTGGTCCCAGGCGGCACCCTTGGCCTGGGGCAGGTGTACTCCGCGACGCTGGTATTTACGAAGGTCGTTGCCGCTGACGGTGGCTCTTACCCGGGCGCCCAGGGGTTTGGCGGCTACTTCGCCGCCACCCAGTTCCGACTGGCAACCACGAGTGCGGGAAATCCTCCGGTGCTGGGCCTGACGCGGCTTCCTTCCGGTTCCTTTCAATTGTCAATTCAAACCGCGCCTGGCCTTTCCTATCGCCTGGAGGGCTCGAGCAACCTCGTGCAATGGCTCCCGTTGCTGACCAACTCACCGGCCGCTGGCGGGCTGCAGTGGCTCGATCCCACACAGCGGGTGAGGTTCTTTTACCGCGCAGCGGCGCTGCCTTAACCGAAATTGCCCTTCGGTAAGGTTCCGTTAAGGTTGATCTGCTAGAATGCGTCTGAAACGGAGGGGAATGCTCTCCTCCGAGACTCAGTGCGATGCGCGTGTTACTGGTAGAAGATTCAGTTCAGTTGCGGCAGACCGTCGGCACGGCTTTGCGGAAAGTGGGCTACGCGGTGGATGTTTCGGGAGAAGGCGAGGAGGGGCTATGGCGTGCGGAGAACAACGATTACGATGTCATTGTGCTCGACCTCATGCTCCCCGGGCTGGACGGCTTGGCCTTGCTGCGGCGCCTGCGCCAGGCGGGAAAGACCACGCATGTCTTGATTCTGACGGCCCGGGGCGCGGTCGAGTATCGCGTGGAGGGTCTTAAGG
>JBJKSV010000299.1:0-4063 GCA_046703605.1 Limisphaerales bacterium | reverse complement strand
AGTTTGAGGCCGCCGAAGGCTCGCTGGCCTTGCTGATTCGAAAGGTCCTCAGTCCATCGACCAGCCATGTGAAGGTCCAGAGCTACCTCGTCTCCATGAACGGGGGCGTCGGGACGCGATTTCCGATGTGCCAGGCCAGCGTGGACGTGGTGGTTGATTCCAAGACCGGCATGGAGGCCACCGCCACCAGTTTCGGTGACGGCCCGGTCAACGCGCTGGATAAGGCCATCCGCGAGGCCCTGGTCCGCATCTATCCCCAGCTCAAGAAGGTGAAGTTGGTCGATTACAAAGTCCGCGTCCTTGGCGGTACGGATGGCACGGCGGCCAAAACGCGCGTCCTCATCGAATCCACTGACGGCAAACGGGAATGGGGTACGGTCGGCGTGAGCGAGAACATCATCGAAGCCAGCCTGGCGGCGCTGGTGGATAGCATGGAGTATGCGTTGCTGCGCGAGTAAGCCGTTTTGCAACTGCCTTGGTGGTGACGGGAGCGCGGACGCCCTCATCCAGGTGGTGACAAGAGCGCGGACGCCCTCGTCCGCGATTGCGCCCTGCTGGAAACGCGGACGAGGCCGTCCGCGCTCCTGTCGCTTGATGCGTCAGGCGGGTTGACCTGAGCAGCGACATCCTCTTTATGTCCGAACTCCCAAAAGCTTACGAACCCCAGGCTGTCGAGGCCAAATGGTATCAATTCTGGCTGGATAAGCGATGTTTCGCGGCGGATCCTCAATCAGCCAAGCCCGCCTACTCGATTGTCATCCCGCCGCCGAATGTTACCGGCGTGCTCCACATGGGCCACGTCCTCAACAACACCATCCAGGACATCCTCGCCCGCAAAGCGCGAATGGACGGCAAGGAAGTTCTCTGGCTTCCGGGCACGGACCATGCCGGCATCGCCACTCAGGCGGTGGTCGAGAAGGCCCTCCGCAAGCAAGGCATTATCAAGCATCGGGACGACCTTGGCCGGGAGAAGTTCCTCGAGCACGTTTGGGCCTGGAAGGAGAAGCACGGCGGCATCATCATCGAGCAACTCCGGAAGCTGGGTTGCTCCTGTGACTGGCAGCGTCAACGCTTCACGATGGACCCCGAGTATTCGCGCTGCGTGCAGAAGGTCTTTGTCGAGCTCTACCGCAAGGGGCTCATCTACCGCGGCAAACGGATGGTGAATTGGGACCCCGCCGCTCGGACCGCCCTTTCCGACGAAGAGGTCGAAATGACGGAGGAGAAGGGGAGCCTTTGGCACATTAAATACCCGCTTTTGAACGAGAAGGGCCAGCCCGAGAGAAACGAAGCCGTCGTGGTGGCCACCACCCGGCCTGAAACAATGCTTGGGGATGAGGCGGTGGCGGTAAATCCCTCTGACCCCCGTTATACCCACTTGGTGGGCCGCCGCTGTCTGTTGCCGCTTCGGAACAAGGCGATTCCGATCGTCGCGGACGACTTTGTCGATCCGAAGTTTGGCACCGGGTGCGTGAAGATCACCCCAGCGCACGACCCGAACGATTACGAGATGGGATTGCGCCATAGACTGCCGGTGACGGTGGTGATTGGGCCGGATGGCTCCATGACCGCGGAGGCGGGAGAGGACTTTGACGGGCTCGACAGGATGGAAGCGCGCCAGGCGGTGGTCGAAGAGCTAGCCGAGCAGGGCCTATTGGTGAAGACCGAAGATTATGTCCACAATGTCGGCTACAGCCAGCGCAGCCATGTCCCCATCGAGCCGTATCTGAGCGAGCAGTGGTTCCTCAAATACCCGGGTATTGAGTGTTCTACCAAAGCGGTTGAGGGGGGCGAGATCACCTTTCACCCGGACCGCTGGACCAAAACCTATTCGCATTGGATGCGCAACCTCAGAGACTGGTGCATCAGCCGCCAGCTTTGGTGGGGACACCGGATTCCGGTGTGGTATTCCGAAGGCTGGAAGAGATTGCGCCACGTGATGGTGGTCGCGAAGCTGAGCGGCGACGAATTGGCCGGAGCGAACATCAAGGAGTTGCGCCAAGCGGCGTTCGCCTTTGCGAAGGCCCAAGGCATCATCGGCCAGGATTTCCTCAACCTCGACACGCAGCAGTCGATTACGGTTCACAAGGCCAGCTTGGAACATGCCTTCTCGAACTTCGGTGTCGCGAATGTGAAACTGGTTCCCGCCCTCCCGGAACTGTTGCGCCACGCCGTGCGCGTTTCCGTTGAACCGCACGTGCCCGCCAGCGACGACGTCAAGGCGGTGGAAACGTACCTGGCGGCGCTGCAATTGGGCGACCAGTTCGTCCGGGTGAAGTTCCGTGTCAAAGTTTTTGCGCCGAATTTCCGCCTTTATGACCATCAAGCCGTGCTACTCTGGAGGGCCAAACAAAACGAGCCTGACGGTAACAAGTCTCCGGAGGTCCACGCTCCTAAAAGCGAAACCTCACGGCCTGCATCAGGCTCGCGAATTATTCTCGCTGATCTGGTTTCGAGTGTCAACGCCGACTCCGCTTTTACCCGCTGTCAAATCGAGCCGCCCGGCAGCGGCTGGGAACAAGACCCCGACGTGCTCGATACCTGGTTCAGTTCCTGGCTCTGGCCATTCGCCACAATGGGCTGGCCGGTGCAAACTGACACGTTGAAAAAATTTTATCCGACGACTGACCTCGTCACCGGGCCGGACATCATTTTCTTCTGGGTCGCGCGCATGATCATGGCTGGCTACGACTTCATGCGGGAAATGCCGTTCAAGAATGTTTATTTCACCGGCATCATCCGCGACAAGCAGGGTCGCAAGATGAGCAAGAGCCTGGGCAACTCTCCCGACCCGCTCGAACTCATCGCCAAATACGGGGCCGATGCGCTCCGGTTCGGGACCATGCGCAGCGCACCGCTGGGCCAGGACGTGCTCTTCGACGAGAAGGACGTCGAGCTGGGCCGCAATTTCTGCAACAAGCTCTGGAATGCCTGCCGCTTCCGCCAGATGCAAGGCGGCAACGTGCAGGGCGAAATCGAGCCGGGCCTGCTCACTAGCGATGACAAATGGATTCTGCTCAAGCTTGATCAAGCTATCCGCGAGATCACCTCCTCATTCGCCGACTACCGCTTCAACGAGGCCACTCATACCCTCTATCGCTTCTTCTGGAGTGAGTATTGCGACTGGTACGTCGAGGCCAGCAAAGCCATCCTGTACGGCGAGGACCCGGCCAAAAGGGCCAACACGCTTGCCGTCTTGGATTTCGTGCTATCGCACACCCTTCGCCTCTTCCACCCGTTCTTGCCCTTTATCACCGAAGAGCTTTGGCACGGGATGGGTTACAACGAGGACATGCCGCCCAACCAGGGCGGCCAGACCATCATGTTCGCGCGCTGGCCCAAGGCACTCGACCAGGACTTCCGCGAATTTTATGGACTCGACGACACGTGCCTGCGAGCCGTCGATGGCCGATACGAGCTCGTTACCCAAGGCCGCAATCTCCGGCGAGAAGCCAACCTGCCCGCCAATAAGAAGGCCAAGTTCGCCATCAAGCCCGCCGGTGAGCTAAGCCCGCACGATCAGGCCGTCCTCAAGCTCCTGCTCAACGCGGAGGCCTTGGAGGTCAACCCGAATTATGCCCCCGCAAAAGGCACGCCGTCTGTCCATTCTGAGTTAGGCGATTTATACCTGCCCCTCGAGGGCCTGCGCGACCTCTCCGCCGAAAAGGCGCGTCTGCAAAAGGAATTGGCCAAAGCCGAAGCGGAAGTTGGCAAAGTAGAGCAAAAGCTGAAGAACCCCCAATTCCTTCAGAGGGCCCCAGCCGGCATCCTTGCAGAGCATCAGGCCCGTCTGGCCGAATGGAAGGCGAAGCGCGAGCGCCTTGCGGCGTCTTTGGCGGAAATTGGAGATGCATGAAGACTGCGCTCTCCATCCTGGCTTGCCTTGCGTTGGCTTGGACGCCAAGATGCATGGCTCAGACCAACATCCTGGGAGAGGTGAATCAACTTGAGCATGAAGGCCTGTTTAGCCTGGCCGCTACCGTTCTGAAAGGGGCGATTGCGTATACCCCGGCCACTGGGCGTCTGCGCCACGGTCTGGAATTCGAGTTGGACCGGCTCAGCG
>JBJKSV010000298.1:0-2666 GCA_046703605.1 Limisphaerales bacterium | reverse complement strand
TTCCAGCAATTCAGTTGATAAACCAGGTAGCCGTCGATATTTCCAGCGGCCTTGTCCTCCTCGACCAGTTTCCTGGCCTGTTCGGGTCCGCTGGCTTGCGAAGAGACGAACTCGAACTCCGGGCACCGCCGCGACAGTTCAGAATCGATTCGGCGCATGACGGGAATGAAGTCGAATCCCTTGTTCGGCCAGTCAGGGCTCTCCTGCTTTGGGCCGTGCAGGGCATACACAATGTGGATTCGAGTTCTTCGCTCGGATTCGGTGGCGCCGAGCAAGGCTGTGACCGGGAGCGTTGTCAACGCGCCCATTGTTACGGCTGTCGCGGTTCCGAGGAATTGGCGCCGGCTCAACGGACACGCGGCGCAGGTGGCAGGAGAGTTCATTTGTTTCATATTCACCTCTGGTACTTGGATTGGTTTCGGGTCAAGACCGCATCAATTGTAATCTGGAGGCACGACGTACTGGCCTGGCACCAGATAGGAGCGGGTCCATTCAGGCGGCGACGGCTGTTCGCCCGCTTCAAGCTCAGCCTTCCAATCGGCATCGGACAAGCGATTAACTCCAGGCACTTCGAATTCGTAATGACTGAGCACCGGCCCGGCATAGACCATCCGATCCGGTCCATTATCAACCGCTATCATGAGGAGGTTGATGTTGCCAATGGCCTCGTGGATAACCGCGCCCGGGTCGCCGACAACCACGTCGGGCGGGTCGGTATGGACATCGGCCACCATCGCGTCCCATTTGTCGCAGCCTTGGTCGCGATGCCGGTTATTGCCGGTGGCGAAGATGTTCATGTAAAACAAACTGGGATACCAGCCGGTGAATTCCGGATAGCCCAGGTAATCTTCCGACCTCTCCATCACGTTGCCCAAAAAGTTGGTCTCTTCCGCGGACAAAGGCTGCTGGCCCAATTCCTTTTCTGAGATGGCCTTGAGCGTGTCCATTTGGGCTACGAAATTTGTCAGGAATGCCATCTCGTTGGACCGCATGACAGCGAGATCCACCATCTCGTAGGATGGCCCTCCTCCCCCAGCGTTACGGCTGGCCACGAATGCCTTGCCGCTCGAGGGCAGCACACTGAGCGCTGCGGCGGTTACTTCAGCCATATCCTTGAGCTTCTGCCAAAGCTCCGGGCTAGGTTCGACGAAGCCCGCCGGATAGCCACAAAGAGACCGTCCCGAGTAGGACTGTTTGGCATAGAGCAGTGTATCGTGCCGCAACTCAGTCCAGGAGGCCAACTGAGTGTTCAAGGTCTTCGTGGCCCAGGCGCGCGTCCGCATCGCTTCCGGGTAGTTGGTGGACAGCGTAGGAGCGGATAACCCCCGGAGCGCCGCCAGCCAGGCGGCATAGATGTCGTTTGTCCAAACGCTCTGCTCCTGGCTATCGATGACGTGCCGGGCACCGAGCAGTTGGTGCTGATACGGCAGTCCATCGCGCCAGGGCACGCCGCGAGTGTTGCGGATGCGGGCCACCAATTCCGGCACGGCTTGATCATTGCCCAGAACTGAATAGGCGACATCCAGGGCGCTGGGCTTGCGGCGGATAACCTTGCCGAAGATGACGTTCGTCCCCTCATCTTCCGGCCAAAGCACCCGGTCGAAGACCATCTGGGAAAGCGCCCAGCTATCCGGCACAAAACTCTGAGGGCACAGTGTGAAGGAGCGAGGCAGACGCAACTGTTGCGAGCTCAGTGGCGATTGAAACAACGAACCTATGATCTGCTGTACTCCAGCGGAACCCTCGAGGAGGCTTTCCTGCAGGTTTGTGAGAGTCAGCAGGTTGGTAACCTGCACGGGGGAGATGACCCGTTCCCGGCTCAAAACCATGGCGAGAGCGTACCTATCCATCGAATCGGCTGGGCCGACAAAGGCGGGAACCACCTTTTCGATCTCCTGCAGGGCTTCAAACACTCCGGGTTGGCGTGTCAAGTCCAGCAGCAGGATCGCCGTTCCCAACTGCCGGATATCATCTTCGGTGTTCGGATAAAAGGTCGCCAGACGCAGGTCGGCAACGCTCAACCACGTCATCGCGCGGAAGTAGCGCCTCAGAGTTTCGGAATTGTTGTAATGACCTCGGACAGTGAATCGCGAGAAATCCACCAGACGTGGCGAGTTGGGGCCGTAAAGACAGACCCACTTCAGCGCCAACCCGTCAATATCCTGGAGTGTGGCCGTCACCCTTGCGTCTTGCTCGGCCATTCCCAACGAACTGGACACCTGCGCTCCCGACTCGAGGCTGCACGCCACCGTCAGGAAATAATCCGCATCCAGGATGCTGTCACGCAACGGCCCCTGGCCGTATGCCCGCCACTCGCCGGGCAACGCCGCCGCCATGTTCTGGAGGGCCATGCCAATCGAGGGATTAAAGAACGAACTCACGCCCAGCAATGGCGCCAACTCCGCCTCCTCCACCTCCTCGAGCATCCCCAAATAAGACCGATGCCAGGCGTGCAGGATGGAATCGGCCGTGATGAAGACCGGCAAATCGTTGGTGTAAACCCGGTAATAACACTCGGCAAAGCTGGGACTTCCCAGTCGTTCGCTGACAACAAATCCGTTCGTCCTGAATACGGCCAGCTCACTATCATCAAGCCGGAGGGATGCCACCGATTGGAAGTTCGACCAGTATTTGGCGGCCGTGGGGTCCCAACTCAGTCGCGGCAG
>JBJKSV010000297.1:0-3700 GCA_046703605.1 Limisphaerales bacterium | reverse complement strand
CCTGCGACGAACCGACGACCTTACGAACAGGAACGGACAGTGAGGCCGGACATGAGCGATGAGCAAGCTAGCATAAGCGAAATCCAAAAGCTGAACGAGGCATGTCAGGTAGAGTCCGAAGGCGCGGCGGGAAAGCTTGGTGTCTTACCCCGGGAGGCCTCCTCCGAGGCGGGTGCTTTGGGGGAGGAGTCAGCAGAGGTCGTAGTAGGAGGCTGGACGTTCCTGGTCGAGGACCTTCAAAAAAGGGAACCAATCCGGACCGCCGAAGGACCGAAGAGTCAAGGCGATGACCTTAATCCAAAGTCCGAATCCACGGCAGAAGCCCCAGAAGGAGCGCGCCGCGGGGGGCCGGGCAAACAGAAATGGCTCCCCGGCCTGTGGCTGCCCAACGGTGAAACCGGTCAAGCAGTCGCAGCCCGCCCCGAGTCGGGAAACGGGTCAATGGAGGAAAGAAAGGAACAAGCGCCAGGTTGGATGGAGAAGGTCGTCAGCGATGAGAATGCCGCGCCAGCCCTGCTGGCCGTCGAACGTAACGGCGGGGCAGCCGGTATCGACGGGATGGGGACGGAGCAGTTACGTCCGCACCTGGAGAAGCATTGGCCGAGGATACGCAGGAAACTGCTGGAAGGAACCTACGTCCCCAGCCCGGTCAAACGGGTCTGGATACCCAAGGCAAACGGGGGAAAGCGACCGTTGGGCATACCGACGGTTGGTTCATATTGCACCTGATACAGCAGGGTCTTGGTTTTTTGACGATTTTATTCTGGCCGAGCGCGCCACCCAAGCCCGAAGTTCATCTTCTTTGCCAGCGTCGAGCGTGATCCAATAGGCAGTGCCAGGGCCGAGTTTGCGGGCCGGAAGATGGCCCCGCTCGATCCAGTAATAGACCACGCCGGGGCTGACCTGAAAGCGCTCGGCTACTTCGCCGACGCTCAGTTCTCCAGGGCGCTTTAGCGGTGGCCCTGGAATGTCATACCGCCATCGAATCCATTTGACCGTGCTCACGGTGAGCGGCTTGCCTTTGGCGCTGAGCACGCCTTGCTGGCTGAGGGTGGCAGCAATCTCCGCATCCGTCAGCGACAAGGCCAAGGAGCGGACCTGCTCAACGGTCGATTGAGGATAGCGAACCCTCTCCGCAACGGGCAGCGGGATCTCGACGTTCAGATCCTCCACCGCGCCGCCTTGCCAGCGAATGTGAAGCACGGCTTTGCGTTCGGCGCGCCGCTTTTCCACGGTGATGTCCTTGATCAGCAGTCGGAGCATGCGTTTGCGATCCGGAGCGGAAGTCGTCTGGCTTTTCCACAGTTTGGGCAGGTCTTCGGCCAGGGCCATCAATTGCGCTTTTTGTTCCTCACTCAGCTCCAGGCCCTGCTGCTGCCGAGAACGGTGAAGTTCCTCCTCCGCGCTCTTGAGTTCCTGGAGGGCATCGTTCCAGCGGCGCTCCAGGGTGCCGGCCACTAACCGGTTGGAGGGATCGACTTCTTCGTAGCGCCTCTGTGCCAGTTGGGCCTGATATTCCAATCGCTCAATCCGCATCCGCCATTGGTGATCGACGGCCTGGCTGCGCCGCTCCAACTCCCGTACCGCTCGCAGGGCGATTTCAATCTGTTCAGACCGCAGGATTTCCAGAACGCGCACACTCACCGCCTGGTCAATCAGGTCGGCCTGGATGCTCACGCATTCGGCCGAGTAGCGGGCGTCTTCGTGCCGACGCGTGCAGCTGTAGACCGGATAAATACCGCCGTTACCCGTGTAGCGAGGGGACAGCCCCCGGCCACAGTGGCCGCACAAGAGCAACCCCTGCAACAGGGCCCGGCCTTCGCGCGCGGCGCCGCTGAGCAACTGTTCAGGCGTGTTGGTCTGATTGCGCTCGAGTATCTGCTGGTTTTCCAAATAGTCCTGCCAGGTAATGTAGCCGGGGTGATGCTCCTGGATTAAAACCAGCCAGGAGTCGATCGGCTGCGCTTGCACTTTGGACTGGATTTGCCCCTCGGTCGAGATGGATTTGATCCCGCGATAACGGCCGAAAACATAGGCGCCCGCGTAGCTGGGGTTCTTGAGCAAGCTCAGAACCCGCCCCAGATGCAGCGGCCCCCAGAGGACCTTCCCGTTCCAAACTCCACCATAGGCCCGCCTAGGAAAGCTCAGGTGGTGCTCCAGGAAGTAGCGCACCACACCATAAGCGGTGCCCGTCTGACGGAACACCCTGAAGACCAATTGCACCGCGTGATGCACTTCGGCGTCTGGATCGAAGAGCACGCCGCCGGGTTGCTCGCCATAGACGTAACCAACTGGCAGGTGAAAGCGCAGTTCTCCGCGCTGGGCCTAGTTACGCTTGCCTCCCTGGAGGCGCGCGCGGATAAAGTGCAGCTCGGCTTGAGACATGGTGCCCTTGAGGCCGAGCAGGAGTTGGTCGTTGAAATCGGCGGGATCGTAACAGCCGTCGGCGTCGATCAGCAGCGTGGCGGTCAAGGCGCAGATTTCCACCAAGCGGTGCCAGTCGCTGCACGAGCGCGATAGGCGTGAGGCCTCCAGCGCGAAGACCGCCCCCACCTTCCCCAAAGACACATCGGCCACCACGGTCTTGAAATCCTGGCGGTTGATCATCTGCGTTCCCGACAGGCCCAGGTCCGCATCCAGCACCCGGATCTGGTCCGGGGGCCAGCCCAGCTCCTGAGCCCGCTCCCTCAGGGCGTATTGCCGCTGGGTGCTCTCCTGGTGATGGTAAACCTGGCTCATGGTCGATTGGCGCAGGTACACATAAGCCATTTTCTGGAGGTGATGGGCTTGGATTTTGGAGGTCATGGCAAATCTCGGGGTGGGGCGAGGTTGATGATGCAGAGGTGCTTTGCCGCCAGCTTTCCAGAAAATTGGCGACGATGATCCCGGCCGAATCGAGGTCGAACTGGGATGAGGCTAAACGCTTCATGAGTGCGGCCGGTCAGAACTTTGCTCGGCGCCGTAACAATTCCCGATTGATATTGCAGATCTGCTCGAGCACCTGGCGAGCTTTTTGAAAGTTGCGGAGGTAATCGGAGACTTGGTGTGAAAACTCCTCCGGCACGTAATCCATTTCGGGCCGACTGCCCGGCAAGCTCACCGAGAGGTAATACTTGGGGCCGTGGCCCCGCCCCTGGTGGCATTTGCAGCCGGGATGGCCGCAGCGCTTGTAGCGCTCGATGAGAGAGCCGCGGAGGACGAGCGGTGGGATCCCGGCCAGTGTCTTGGCCAGGGCTTGACGTCGGCGGAGCAATGCAGCCGTAGAGTCGCTCATTAGCAGACCAGTTATACAACTGGTCGGAATATATCACCTCATTGGGCATCGTCAATCCTTTTCTTAATGAGATCAATCAACTCCCGCAGTTGAAGCAGACACACCGGATGCAGGGTGGGCGCCGGTTCCACGCCACTATCGTAGAGCGAAGGCAGGGCCTGATCCGTCCACTCCCGCGGTAAGGCGAGTGTGCCGTTGGCTTCGTCGGAAAGAGAGAGGACCTCCCGGCCTCCAACCTTCCTGATCTTCAAGACCAGGAATCGTCTGCCAAGTAGCGGATGAAACGGGTGGGTGACGGTCGCCCATCCCAAAGGCTTGTGGCGAGAGAGTGCAGTTTGCTGGGGGTATCCCCGCAGTCAGGGATCGGGTGGTGCAGACAGCGCTGCGAGCGGTGGTGGAACCTATCTTCGAGCGGGAATTTGCCGC
>JBJKSV010000296.1:0-2831 GCA_046703605.1 Limisphaerales bacterium | reverse complement strand
TCGACTTTCTTGGGGGTTCCCACCGTGCCGTCCGTTTCCAGCTGTTTTATTGGCTGGCGCCCCTGGGCGCCACCGCCCAATGGCCAATCCCGGCTTCAGACTCAGCAAACTGGTTCTACCGCGTCAGGCTGGATGAGAGCCCATGACGGATAGCCTTATGCTATTCAGCCCAAACGGCACAAAGCTCCGCTTGCTCCGCGACCCTTTGCGTGCCTTTTTCCTGGTCCAGTTTGATTTCGCCGGCGCCTTTGCTGTTCGCGGAGTCGCCGAGCGGCGGCCCGCCCGGCTTGGCGTTGGAAACCCGGTTCACGCGCGCAATGCCCTGCATCGCCCCATGCATGCACATCGGCTTGTCTATACACAACGTATGCGACACGGGGCGTCAAAACCCGTCAACCACATGGCACGCATTCCGCCGCGGGCTTACGGCTCATTGGCCATGTAAGAGGCATCGAGCACTTTCTTGATGCGCTCGCGGCATTCGACCAGGTGGGCCTTGGTTGTGTCTCCCAGGTCGGGGTTGTCCAACTGCTTGGCGATCCGGCCTTCGATGAGCTGGAGATGGTAGCGAGCCAGGCTTCGCGCATCCGCCGGCGCCGTTCCCGAGCCGCCCAGCAGGACGGCATACGGATAGGAAATGCCGAATTGGGAGCGCGGTTGGCCCAGGACGAGCCGGCACAAACGATCCAGGTAGTCACGCTGCAAGTTTCGCCGCATCGTGGCCAGGGCCGGATCAGGGCTGCCCGGCGTCGCGTTCCAGATGGCGTCGGTGAGCGCCTGGAACATCTCGGCCATGGTCAGCGGCTTGCTGCCGGGATCGGACTGGAGTTGCTGGTTGAGGAGACGTGCCAGGACGGATGAATCGAAGCAGCGGCTCAGGACGATGCGCTGGATGGCTAGCACCCGCTGGAAGATGGGATAATCGACGCCTCCGCCATACATGAGCGAGTCGCTGCCCCAGTGATACCAATTGTCAGTCGTGAGCCGGCGCAGGAGGGTAGGCGAGAAGTGAAAGAGCTTGCCGCTGAGGATTTCGGAAGCCAGGAACTGAAGCGCCGCGCGTTGCTTGTCGCCCGAGACGGGGGTAATCGGGTCATGGCAGCCTGTGCCACCCTTAAAATCGCGACTGACGGACTGGCCGCCGATAAACTCGGAGGCCAGGTAGGCGGCGTTGCCGTATTGAGCGATGAGGACCGAGAACGCCCGCCGCAGCCGCGCCCAGGATTCGCCATCCTGGACGACCTTGTCATCGAGAGTCTTCATCAGGGTGGAAGCCAGGGCGGCGCGCTCCTCGCCGTATTTGAGCGGGTCCGATCCCAGGTCATACGTGTTTACGTAAGGGTCATCGTCCAGGAACATGTCCTCGTCCGTTGCGAAGGCAAGCTTCTTCTCCGGGGAGCGGGAGGCGATCTTCTTCAATTCGGCGGTCTCGTCGCCTTCGATGGGCTTATAGGCGTACTCGATTGCCCAGTAATCGTAAGGGCCGAGCGTGGTAGTGGCGTAGTCGCCTTGAGGCTGGCCCGGGGCGGAAATGTTAATGGGGTTATAGTCCATCACGCTGCCGGTCATACCCTCCTTGTGGGTAATGGCGGTGTTATTGATTTCACTCAGCGGCAGCATGGTGCTGGCTTTGAAATTGTGGCGCAGGCCAAGTGAATGGCCGACCTCGTGCATGACTAGTTCCTTGATAGCCTGGCCGAGAAATTCCTCGGGTAATTGCGCATCTGGAGCCTTCTTGCCTTCGGAGGCCATTGCGATGGCAGCCAGGCTCATCTCATCGGCTTCGCCGGCGGCAAACTGGCAGAAATGGCTCGCGCCGAACCGGCGGTCAAGCTGCATCTGGAGCGGGCTCCACCCCGGCGGAACCAGTTGAGAGACCATGCCGCGGCCATCCTCGCCCTGCCACGCCAGGCCGGGATGGCGAATGGGGAACGGCAGGCCATAGCCGTACTTGGCTGCCATAATCGGGCTGATAATCTCCGCCCTGGCCAGCGGCGCCCAATCCTCCGCCCCGGCGGCACTCGGTTTGCCCACCAGGAAGGCGTATTCCTCCTTCAGATAGCGAATCCAGCTCGCGTCAAAGATAATGTCCCCGTCGATCATCTCGCCGGTAATGGGGTCGGCGCGCAGGCCGGACATGGCGAAGGTCGAGCTGGTGGTGATCCACTGGAAGGTGTTGTAGTTGATGTCTTCCGGGTCGAACTCATCCCGTTCATTCTGCCAGCGCACGGCAATGGCATCGCGAAAACCGATCTTCTCAAAGGCCTTGTTCCACTCCAGGATGCCGTCCTCGACATAAGGCCGGAACTCTTGTGGAACGGTATCGGAAATCCACCACACCAATTGCCTCTTTGGCGGCGAGATCTTTGCCTTCGGGTCCGCCTTCTCCAGCCGCCAACGGTTGATCCGGCGCGTAAAAATCGTGTCGGGATTGGTCGAGCCGAAGTCCTTGGTGGCGCTCAGGAAGTAGCCGACGCGGTAGTCGGCGTAGCGGGGCTTGTATCCCGGCGAAGGCAGCTTGCACAGGCTGTAGTGGATGACAAGGGTGATCCCCCGCGCGTCGGCGACGCCGTCGTCTTCAAATCCCATCCCGCCGAACGGGCGCCCTTTGTAGGTTGCCTCAATTTCCAACTCGATGTTGTTCTGGAAGGCCTTGATCCGGTGCCAGGAACTCCGGCTTCGGTCGAACTGGCCCAAGCCCAATTCGGCAAAATCGGTCAGGAAGATCTGGGAAAAATCGATCAGCACTCCCCCCCCGGGTGCCAGGCTGATAATCGGCAAGGACATGAGAACCGAGTCGGTGTAGTTCAGATGGACGGCTTTTTCGAGGG
>JBJKSV010000295.1:0-3307 GCA_046703605.1 Limisphaerales bacterium | reverse complement strand
CGCCGGTCTGTGCCCGCCACTGGAAACTGATCCCGGTGCTGGGCGTCACCAACAGAGAGACCTCCAGGCCGCCTTTGCTCAGATCATTGCGCAGCATAATGCCCGCCTCGGCGACCGGTTGGTTGCGCAAGTCACTCAGCCGCGCTGACACCGCTCCGTCACCGCTGATCCGGGTCCAGGCAAAATGCAACTGATCCGAGCTGCACATCCCCGCGCCGGCTCCGGAAACCGTCCAAACTCCCTGCACGTTCTGGGCCGAACCGAAGAGGCCAGGCGAGCCGATATCCGCGTCAGCCCAGCCGGGCGGGAGAGCCGCCAGGCAGGTCCGGGGCAAGAGCGAGAATGCCAGCGGAGAAAAAGCCATTATCAGCGCGAGGCTGCGCAATAGGGCATTTGGCTTCGAAGTGGAAGCAGAGCGAGCAACCGGCTCCGGGGCAGAGACAGTCTGGTGACACATGAATCTAATGTGATAGAATAGTGTCGCTCAGGTCAAGCTTTCGTCGGGTTCTCGCGCGATTGCGGGCGCACCACAATCGCGTTACCGGCCCGGGGCAGGTCAACATGCGTCAAAACCCTGGCACCGTCCTTGACCTCGCGAAGAAGAGCTGCCACGGGCGCCTCCCCGCCGCTGTCCATCGGGCTCGTGCGATGGCGCTCTCATGGTGAAACAACCTCCGCGATCAGTTCTCCTTCAGCCGGCTTCTGCCGGGCAATCGTGAACGCGGCCTTCGCCTGCTCCCACGCCGCTTCAACTCGCGCCGAGTCGGTCCCGTGGAATCGGGCCACCAGCGAGCCGGGTTCGACGCGCTGGCCGAGCTTGGCGAGGCGGTCCACACCCGCCTCGTAATCCAGCGCGGCCTCCTTGGTGAGACGACCCGCGCCCATATCCCGGATAACCTCGCCAAGAATGCGGGCGTCGCAACGCGAGATGTAGCCTGCCTTGGAGGTCCTCAATTCGATCACGACCGGCGCGGTATGGTCCTGGGCCATCCGCCGGTTAAACCCCTCGAGGTCACCGCCTTGAGCTTCGAGCATTTCGTCCCACTTCCGGCGCGGTTGGCCTGAGGCCAGGCATTGCCGGGCGCGTTCGAGCGCAGAGGCAAGGCTCCGCTCGCGATCGGTTTGCTCGAGCAGATGGGCGGCGCAGGCAAGGACAAGCTCCTGGAGGTCTGCGGGGCCACGGCCTTCGAGGCAATGCACGGCCTCGACTACTTCCAGCCAGTTACCCGCCGCCCGGCCAAGTGGGGTATTCATCGTCGTCAGGAGCGCCCGTGTCGGAACACCACACTCGGTTCCGATGGCCACCATGGCGCGGGCCAGGTCACGCGCCTTGTTCTTGGTTGGCATAAAGGCCGCCCCGCCGAATTTGACATCAAGCACGAGCGCCTGCAGACCCTCGGCCAGTTTCTTCGACAAGATGGAGGCTACAATCAGGGGGATTGAAGGCACCGTCCCGGTCACATCGCGCAACGCATACAGTCCTCTGTCTGCCGGGGCCATACGCTCGGTTTGGCCGCAGATGACGCATCCGGTGCTCTGGACGATTTCTCGAATCCGCTCGGGCGCCAGGGCGGTCTTGAAACCGGGAATCGAGTCCAATTTATCCAGCGTGCCTCCGGTGATGCCCAGCCCGCGCCCCGAAACCATCGGCACCCGGAAACCGAGGCAGGCCAGCAACGGGGCCAGCGGCAGCGACACTTTGTCCCCAATACCGCCGGTGGAGTGTTTATCCACGACCGGCCTTTCATCCGCCGGGAACGAAAGGACATCTCCGGAATCCCGCATGGCCAGCGTCAGCGCGCGGGTCTCTCCAGGGTCGAGGCCCCGGAAATAGACCGCCATGAGGAACGCTGCCATCTGATAATCCGGGATGCGGCCCGCCGTAAAGGCCGAGACCGCCTCCCGCAACTCCTCGGTGGCCAAGGTGCGGCCACCCCGTTTGGATTCGATCAGAGAGAGGAAGTTCATGAAGTCAGGATACCGGATCAGGGCTGAACAGAGTACTCTTTTTCGCGAAGAATTGTCGAAATCCGTATCCTTCCTTCCAACTCCCAAACTCTGCGAAAACATTTCCGCGCTTCCGATCTGCCGCTTACCCGGGCGCCCAGGAATCTCAGATGCGCATGTTATTACGATTTGACACTCAGCCCTTTTTGGGTATGGAAATGCGCTATGCGAACAATTCTTCTCTCCGGCATTGTGGCTGCTTTGGGCATGTTATGCACCGTCCCCACCCAGGCGGATGAACCTGCGGCAGGCAAGCAAGTGGCACAGGAACTCAAAACCAGCGACGAAGGTTCCATCCCTTATCTCCTGTATCTGCCCACGAATTACGACTCCCAAACGCAGAAATGGCCCCTCATGCTGTTTCTCCATGGCCGGGGCGAAAGCTATGGGCCGCTCTCAATCGTCAAAAGGTGGGGGCCACCCCGCTTTATCGACCACGGCGACAACTATCCTTTCATCATCGTCTCCCCGCAATGTCCCGGTGATGCGTCCTGGCCCCAGCCCAAAGAGCAAGCCCTCCTGCTCGCGTTGCTGGATCATATCACAAAAGACTACCGCGTGGATACCAACCGCGTTTATCTGACCGGCCTGAGCATGGGTGGATTTGGCTCCTGGCGCCTGGCCGCCGATCATCCTGAGCGCTTTGCCGCCGTGGTGCCCATCTCCGGCGGAGGGAACACCGAAGACGCTGACAAGCTCAAGGACCTGCCCATTTGGGTCTGGCACGGCACAGCCGACCCTACCGTGCCATTCCGGCGTTCAGAGGAGATGGTCGAGGCGATTAAGAAAGCCGGAAGCACCACCATCCGCTTTACCACGCTCGAACACATCGGCCACAATTGCTGGGAAGCGGCCTATGCCACCCCTGCTCTCTACCAGTGGATGCTCAAGCAGACCATCTCCGGGAGAAAGCAGAACTGAATAGAACTCCACGTGACGGTTCAGGTCAAGTCGCCTGGCGCAGGCGATAGGAGCGCGGACGCCGTCGTCCGCAGCGGTGGAAAGCCGCAATCGCGGACGAGGGTGTCCGCGCTCCTCTCATCACTTGGGCGGTTACGATTCCACGCGCCGCAGCCTGAACCGCCTCGAATCGATCCAGTGCATCACGCTTAGCAGAGGGTGGCGCCAGACCATCCGCGGGCCGGCATAGCGCATAACGATCTTGACCTGCTCGCGGCGGGTGCGCTGGTAGCAATGGACCGGGCACTTGGCGCAGGTCGGCTTTTCGACTCCAAAGCGGCAACGCTCCAGGCGCACCGCGGCGTAGTCCAACAGACCCCGGCATTCCGGGCATAGGCCG
>JBJKSV010000294.1:0-6407 GCA_046703605.1 Limisphaerales bacterium | reverse complement strand
TCCCTCACCCAAAGCTCCGGATAAAATGCCGCTCCCGGAAACAGGGGCCACTGATATTCATTTCGGATTTCGCACTCAATACCTGCTGATTCCAAGCGGCTGCGGAGCAATCCGACCTCCGCAAGGTATTGGCTGGAGAATAATAGCTTCATCGTTTCAGGAGTGCGCTCTCGCCGAGCGCCGGAGCATGATAATACGCACCACCCGTTCGCGGGTCAATCCCGCCGAAATTAGCGGCTTCCCCCATTTGCCCTTGCCCACCGGCCCCGAACCTTGGATACTGAACGGCGTGGTCTGTGAACGCTCTGCTGCTGATCATCGGAATTCACCTGTCTGCTGGTTGCGGCGGCCATCGGCTGGCATTTCGGAGTTTTTAAGTCTTAAATGGGGGAGCTCAAGGGAATGGCGCCGATAATCAAGAAGACGTTCCTTCAGGCGATTCGGCTGGAAAGGGATTCGGTCCCGAGCTTTGATGCATATCCGTTCTGCATCCCGGCGCTCCGGCACCTGGAACGGCTGGAATTCCACCCTGCGATTACTTTCTTCATCGGGGAAAACGGCACGGGCAAATCCACCCTGCTCGAGGCCATCGCCACCAAATACGGTTTCAACGCCGAGGGCGGGAGCAAGAATTTCAACTTCTCCACCCAAGACACGCATTCCGAGCTGCACGATTTTGTCCGGCTCGAGCGCGGTGTGTTGCATCCCAGCGACGGTTTCTTTTTGCGGGCGGAGAGCTTCTACAATATCGCTACGGAAATCGACCGACTGGGGGTCGAGCGAGCCTATGGCGGCAGGTCGCTGCACGGCCAATCGCATGGCGAGGCGTTCCTTGCCCTGCTCCAGCACCGGTTCCAGGGGGACGGCGTTTACCTGCTGGATGAACCGGAAGCCGCCCTGTCGCCCCAAAGGCAGTTGAGCGTCCTGACTCTGCTGCACCGTCTGGTCTATCACCAGTCGCAGCTTGTTATCGCCACGCATTCCCCGATTCTGCTCGCCTACCCAAATGCGCGCATTTACCAGTTTTCGGACGACGGCATCTCTGAGGTTCGATATACCGAGACCGAACACTACCAAATCACAAAGGATTTTCTGAACCGCTACGACCGAATGCTGGACCTCTTGCTTTCAGCCGAGGATGCAGACCTGGAGGCTAAACGGCGGAAGGACTGATCCACGCGTTCCAAAAGTCGCAGCAGTGAGTTGCGCTCGCCGAGGCACGAACCAGATCTCAGGAAACCGAACGGCCACGCCATAAAGGAGAATTATCGCGAGAGGAACGAAGCAGGCGGAAAGCCAAAACGGCCTCGGAAGGCGCGAGAATAAATACCCGAGCAGCCCGCCGCCGCAGGCGACCGCAGACGAGATGATGGCGGGGTCCTCGCCTAGGTCCTGCCCGGTGATCTTGCGCACGTGCTCAATGATTTCGTGAACATCGCGAGCCCGCTCCCGCTCTGCCATCATGGCCAACGGCCGGTTGGCCAATCCGGGGAGCATGGTTTCCTTGTTGCCCAGCGCCGGCTCTAACTGGAGACTTGGGCTGTGGCATTGAGAGCAGAGTCTAAGCCGGTGGTGACTGTCCAGGTGCGGGAGTTGGTTGAGTTCGTCCTGAGGCGGGGCGGATTGGGCGGAGAACGCGAGTTTGTGGGGCGTGACCGTTCGCTGGCGGGCATACGAGGCCACCAGCGGGTGCAACGCTCGCGTCCGGAGGGGTATCGCAAAGAGGTGACGCTTTCGCATGATATTGAGAGGGAGGAGTTGGTGCTGCGGGTTCAGGGCCGCATCGATGGACTGATGGTTCGGCCGGACGATGTGCTGATCGAGGAAATCAAGACGGTGCAAGGGGTTTGGGACGGAGTGGCGGAGCCGCTGCACTGGGCGCAGGCGAAGTGTTACGCCTGGATTTACGCCGAGCAGGAGGGCCTGCGCGAGGTGGCGGTGCGCCTGGCCTATCTGGAGTTGAAGAGCGGCAAACTGACTGAGTTTGTTGAGCGGTTCTCGTTCGAGGAGTTGGGTGGATTCTTTGAAGGGCTCACGGCGGAATACCTGGGATGGGTTCGCGACCAGCGGCAATGGCAGGTCGCGCGGGACGCCTCGATTCAAGCGCTGGGTTTCCCGTTTTCCTGCTACCGCCAGGGCCAGCGGGACATGGCGGTGGCGGTGTACCGGACAATCGCGGAAGGCGGGCGGCTGTTCCTGGAGGCGCCCACGGGCGTGGGCAAGACGATGTCGGTGCTGTTTCCGGCGGTAAAGGCGATGGGCGAAGGCAGGCTGGAACGGATCTTCTATCTGACGGCGCGAACCGTCGGACGGACGGTGGCGGAGAGGGCGTTTGCGGAACTGCGGGCCGCGGGGCTGCGGCTGCGGAGCCTGACGTTGACCGCGAAGGAAAAGGCCTGTGTTTTCCAGGGACAGGCCTGTGATCCTCAAGTCTGTCCGTTGGCGAGCCATTATTACGACAGGCGCAAGCCGGCGATGCGGGAGGTGCTGGCGTGTATGGAGATAAACCGTCCGGTGCTTGAGGCGGCCGGCCAGCGGCATCAGGTGTGTCCGTTTGAGCTTTCGCTGGACGTGTCTTCGTGGGTCGATGCGGTGGTGTGCGACTACAACTACGTGTTCGATCCGAAGGTCTATTTGCGGCGGCACTTCTCGGAGAAGCAGGGTGATTACGTTTTTCTGGTGGATGAGGCGCACAACCTGGTGGACCGAGCGCGTGAGATGTTCTCGGCCGACCTCGAGAGCCGGGAGGTCTCAGAAGCAAGCCGGGCCGTGCGGAGTGCGGTTCCTCGTTGCGCCAGGGCGCTGGGCAGGCTCAATTCCGCTCTGAGAAGGCTGGGCAAGGGTGTCGTGCCGGAGGTTTCGAGCCGTGAACCGGTCGAGGCGACAGAGGAACTGGACCTGTTTTCGCCGCGAAGGACCCCGGAACCCACCGTCCCGGAAGCACACGGAGTCTCGCAGAACGGGCGAGGGGCGGACCATGCGGAGGCGCACTGGACGCGGGAGCTGCCGACGGAGCTGGTGCAGTTGGCGGAGGAGGCCCTGAACGAGGCGGAGGTGTGGCTGGCGCAAAACCAGGCCGCGGAGTTTAGAGAAGGGCTGCTCGATCTCTATTTTCGGCTGAACACGTTCTGCCGGACGGCCGAACTCTATGACGCGCGGTTTGCGACGATTATCGAACATCGCGCGCAGGTGAAGGCGCGTTTGTTTTGCGTGGACCCCTCGTTTCTCCTTGGCCAAGCCCTTAAGCGCGGCAAGGCTGCGGTCTTTTTTTCCGCGACGCTCACCCCGATTGATTATTACCGAGATCTGCTCGGGGGCAGCCCTGAGGATAGCCTGCTGCAGCTTCCCTCGCCTTTTCCCGCGGAAAACCTTGCCGTGCTGGTGGCCGGTGGAATTCAGACCCATTTCAAGGCCCGAGACCGCACTCTCGATGACGTGGCCCAGGCGATTGGCGCCCTGGTTGTGGAGCGTCCAGGGAACTACCTCGTCTATTTGCCCTCCTACCAATACCTTGTCTCGGTGCGGAATCGTTTTCAGGCGCTGTTTCCCGGCATCCGAATCCTTTCTCAGGAGCCGGGCATGCCCGAAGCGGGGCGTGAGCAATTCCTGGCGGCTTTTTCGGCGCGGCGGGAGGGCACACTGGCGGGCTTTGCCGTTTTGGGAGGGATTTTTGGCGAGGGGATTGACCTGGCGGGCGACCGGCTGATCGGGGCGGTGGTCGTGGGGGTGGGGCTGCCGCAGCTCTGTGTGGAACGGGACTTGATCCGCGAGTATTTCGATGAACGCACCGGGGCCGGATTCGATTACGCTTATACGTTCCCGGGAATGAACCGCGTGTTGCAGGCGACGGGCAGGGTTATCCGCTCCGAAACGGATCGGGGGGTTATCCTCCTGATAGACGCGAGGTTCAATCAGCCGCGCTATCGGCGCCTGTTCCCGGCGTGGTGGCAGGCACATGCCATTGGCCGCCCGGGTCAGCTCCGGCAGACGCTGGGCAGGTTTTGGAGCATCTCCCACAAGCTCGGCTAATTCCGGCGAGGTGTTCGGGGATGAACACAAATCCGATTTCTGTGCTTGACCGTTGGCGTGACGAGAGTTATAACACCAAGCTGACGGGACGCTAAATCTAACCCTAATACCTATGACTGTGACTAAGCGAGATTTGGTGATTCGCATAAGCAACGAGACGGGCCTGATCCAACAGGATGTCCTGAGCGTCGTGCAGAAGACGCTGGATTATATTGCCGAGGCGCTTGCGAATGGCAACAAGGTGGAACTGCGAAACTTCGGCGTGTTCGAAGTGAAGGTGCGAAAGGCCCGTGTTGGACGGAATCCGAACGCGCCGGCCACGGACGTGCCGATTCCCGAGCGCTCGGTGGTCAGATTCAAGTCGGGCAAGGACATGCGCACGCAGGTGCTGAAGGTGCTGTCGGCCCCCTCGAACCAGACGCGGGCGCGCAAGGGCTGAGAGCCTGCTCTGCCCCGGTAACCTGTCGAAACAGTTGTCCCGTTCCGACGTACCGGGCGGTTTACCGGGCTAGGAGCCTGTTTAAAATTGGCCGGGGCTTGCGGCGGCTCTTCTGCCCGTGGCCCTCGAAGCATTTCCAGGCACGCAAGTGAGGAAACTTGCGATACGGCGGGTTAGGAAACCTGCGCCACGACTTTGTCCACCGCCGCGCGCGTGCCATGTAGAAGGCGCGATTTGGCTTTGCTTTTTCTTGAGCTAATTCCTAGGTTCATGGGGCTGCATGGAACGTTTGCCCGGCTTTCGCGACTTTTATCCCGAACCGGTTCCACAGGGGGGCCTGTGGAGCGCGGATACGCGACGCTATGTTTTCGAAAAATGGCGAGGGGTGGCGCGATGCTACGGCTTTCGGGAATATGATGGCCCGCCGCTCGAACCGCTCGATTTGTTTACGACCAAGAGCGGCGAAGAAATTGTCGGCCAGTTGTATAATTTCACCGATAAAGGAGGGCGGGAGGTGGCGTTGCGTCCGGAAATGACGCCAACGCTGGCGCGGATGATAGCGGCCCATGAACGGAATTACCGCAAGCCGATCAAGTGGTTCGCCATTCCGCAGATCTTTCGCTACGAACGCCAGCAAAAGGGCCGGCTGCGAGAGCACTTTCAACTCAACGCGGATCTGATCGGGGAAGCCGATACCGCCGGAGAGGCGGAATTGATAGGGCTGCTGATCGACTGCTTGCGGACTTTTGGGTTGACGGAGAAGGACTTTGTCATCCGGTTGAGCAGCCGCAGCGCCTGGCGCGAGTTTTTTGTGGAGCACCGAGGCGAGCCGAGCCGCGAGTACGAGTTTTACCAGGTCATCGACAAACTTGACCGGGAGGAGCCGGAACGCAACACCGAGAAGCTGAAAGGGCTGGGATTCACGCTGGAGGACATAGAGGGCTTTATTGGCGAGGCGAGACCGACGCCTGAACTGGCGCGGATTCTGGAGAACCTGGCGGCGCGTGACCTGGCTGCTTACGCAAAAGTCGATTACGGCGTCATTCGGGGGTTGGCCTACTACACGGGCGTTGTCTTCGAGGCCTTTGACTGCACCGGAGAATTTCGCGCCATCGCCGGCGGGGGAAGGTATGACAACCTGGTCAAACTCATCAGCGGCGGCAGGGCGGACCTCCCGGCGCTTGGCTTTGGGATGGGCGATGTGGTTCTCCGGGAACTGCTTCAGGCGCGCGGTTTGCTCCCTCAATTGGGCATGAGCCTGGACGCGTTTTGTCTGATTGAAGACGAGGCCTTGCGCCCCGAGTCCCTTAAACTCGTCCAGGACCTGCGCTTCGCCGGCCTGGCCGTTGATTATCCTCTCACTCCCGCCAAGCCGGACAAGCAATTCAAACGCGCGCTCGAACTCAAGCCGGCTTACACCCTCCTGCTGGAGCGGCCGCCGGGCGAAGCCCTCAAGGCCATGGTCAAGAGCCTCCGGACGCGCCAGGAGGTTACGCTTCAACCAGAGGAGATTGCAGGGTATTTGCGGGCGAACCGGCCTTCGGAGCCGCAACCATGACTGAGGTGTCGAGGGTCGCGGCCAGGGCAGATTTGTGTGATGGTGCGCTACAGGAGCGTTGGCGAACTGCCCATCGAGAGTGGGGATTCCATCCCTTAATCCCCTCGCGCAGGTTGTCATAGCGGTAGGTGAGTCCAAGTTTGAGGCTGAGCCAAGCCGGCCCCCAACCGATGGTCAGCGCGGAGCGGGCAAAGCGCCAAGCGATTCGGTCCAGACGGTAGAACTGGTGGTAAACCCAATCGGCGCCCGCTTGGAGTTCCTCGGCGTTCATTCGGGCGGGACGAAAGACGACGTGGCGATAATCGTAGTGGCTCCAATCCTGATCGGTGAGCCGCCCGCTTTTTTGCATTTCGGCATGAAGCGGCGTGACTGGCAGCGGCG
>JBJKSV010000293.1:0-14401 GCA_046703605.1 Limisphaerales bacterium | reverse complement strand
GCTGCAGCCCCGGACCGCGGCTAGCCGATGGCACGGTAAAGGTCGCTGGGTTCTGGCCAGTCGCTGAGGCGACCAAGCCGCCGGTGCTGAGGAGATCGACCCGAGCGATGTCGGGGCTGTTTGCAGTTACGGTGAAGGTCAAGGTGGCATCGAGTGTTACATTTGTCGCGGCAGGTTGCAAGGCCAGCGCGGCAGAGAGGGTACTGTTCTGGAAGAGGACTTGCCGGGAGATCCTCGTCTGGGTCCGCACACTCGTGCCTTCATAAGCCACAGCGGTTAGTTCATGAAAGCCATCCGGGAATTGGGTTGTATCCAGGTTAAATTTCACGGGCAACTCTTGGGCGCCGGAACTCAGATACAGGTGGTTGCGCGGACGCAGGTCTGTGAGATTGTCCTGGAGCAAGAGCGTGCCCGCGGGCAATGGCACCAGGTTCGGGGAGCTGTGGAACTGGACCCGAATTTGGGATGCCGGCCAACCGGCCGAGCGGGCCCGGATATAAAAGAAGGCAATATAAGTGGATGGTGTGAGGTCCGAGGCGAACACGCCGTCCTGGGTTTCGAGCAGGGCGTTGGAGTTGATTTGCGACATGAAGGTTTGGGTAAAATCCGCGATTTTTGCCCCATCGACTGTGTTGGTAACGCTCACCCTGACGTCTGCCCCATTGGTTTTGAAGACGTCCAGGCTAACCCAATCGCCCAGCGCGGGGGCGTTGCTCACCGCCACTCCAACGTAACCAGTTGCCATCGTATCGAGGAAGGTCGGACGAAGAGGTCTGAGGAAGGCGGTCAAGGCGGGGGCGGAACCGGCGGCGGTTGTGGCGTCTAATGTTACGGCGCCGCCGGGAGCATTGGTGTTGAGCGATTCCAGCTCCAAGCGATCGCCTGTCGGATAGGCCTGAACACGGGTGACATTCTTTCGCGCGTTGAGGGAATTGGCCAGGCTGGAGATGACGGAGGCAATCGTGGCGTTAGAGGGCGTTGTGTAGGTGGTTCTAAATCCATTCAGCGTCACTGAGAGTGTATTGCCCGGCGAGGGCGGGAGATTTGTCATTGTCTGGACGAACTGGCCGTCCAGGAACAAATCAGCCCGGCCGACCGGCAGATTGGTTGCCGCGGCGAAAAACGTCATCGTCAGTGGCATCACGCCCCTGAGAACACTGCCGTTGGTCATGGAACTCCAGTCCGCTCCGCCCGGATGGGCGAAAGGAGCGGAGAGCGGCTCTCCGACCATGAGGCCCTGGAAGGGCATGAGAACGCTCTGATAATAGGCCTCGGCCAGAGAAAAGCCGCGGTATTGGTACAAATACGCCATTGGGTTCGGGAATTTTTCCACGTAGTTGCACGGTTCCACAACCGTGCCATAGCTGGCGGAGGCGCCGGCATGGAGAAAGGCGAGCAGAGTCGTTTGCCCCTGGCTCTCGAAAATCCCACCCGCGAAGGAGGTTAGCGTGTCCCCAATTGCGCCAGGGACAAATGCATCACTTGGGAGAGCGAAACCCCAGAGGCCGGTCTGCAATCCGAGCAGGCCCGAGAAGCTGGTGGCATCCGCTTCGAACTGGGTTAGCGACTGGTCGCCCACCAACCGAGCATCAAAGAGAGCATTATCGAATTCGGTAAACCGGACGTTTCGGGCCCAATCGCTAGTCTTTTCCAAGCACACCGCCTGGGTGGGAAAAGTGCTGTCGCTCGCCACTCCTCGCATCAGGACTGTCTCCGCGCCCGCCAGGTTGGTGTCGGTGAGCATCATTGCCAGAAAAGAGTTTGTCGGCGCGGTATTCGGAGTTGCTTCCGAGAAGGGCAGCTCGCTGAACGCATAGCTGTTGGTCGCCGAATCCGGCAGAGAGCACGTGATCGGAAGGTTCGTATCCAAAACAAAGGTATTCGTCTTGAAACCGTAAAAGAGGGCGGCCGTCGTGCTGTTCTGGCTGGCTCCGTCCGTAACGCGATAGGGGATATCCATCGAGAGCAGGACGTACTGCGCCTGGTTAGTCAGACCGCGGCTGGAAACCATCGCCAGCAACGGATCGCGCAAGTCTGTCTCGAAGTCGGTGCGGCTCCAGGACACCGGCCCGCCCGTCCAGCCGCCCATGCGAAGCACGTTCTGCGGCGGCACCCCGCGCGCCTCACAGTAGTCGTTGCCCAGTTGAATCGAATTGGCGCTGTTTTGATTGACAACCACGATGACATTCAGCCCGCTGCCTCCTCCCCACGCCGTGCCGGCGATGCAACAGATAACCAATGTGGTCGATAATTCAGCAACGACTTTCACGCCAGCATAATTCAACATTCCTGGCATTGATGTCCAGTCCAACGCTGTTTCTTACTCTTGCTCTCAAACCTCGAGGGCGACCAAGAACAAGAGCAGGAGCAAGAATGTGACCCGTCCTCAATGGAAGTGAAGCGCCTCATCGCCCAAGGTTAGGGGGCGGCCGCGTTCGGCGCCTCACCGGGTCAGGCAGGCTCACCATTGATCCAAAGTTCCGACTCTGCCAGGTCTATCTCGTCGCTCCACACGACCCCGCAACCGAGAGGGTCGGCGTGAACTCCTCGAAAGAGCGATTCATCTTGCAGGGCCCGGAACGGTTCCTCGCCCAGCAGAGGTCGGCAATCATAAACGCGCACCTCGCCCGTGGAAAAGGCGACCTGCAGTTTCTTCTCGGACAGCGCAAGCACTGTTCGGACCGTCGGGTAGGCTATCTGCGTTTTATTCATTCAAATCCAGGCAGCTTCTCATATTGCTGCGTTTCCCACATTCGCAGGAGCCTTTCTCTGTGCAGGCCCGCCCAATCACGGACAAGTCGCTACGCCCGGTTCGGGAGGGCACCCTCGATCAGCTCCAGCGTATCGATTGCAAAGACACCGCTGTGCTCGCCGTAAACAGCATGAAAATGCGGTGTCCCATGCTCCCGAAAATACATCCGGATCGTAATTCCGTAAAATCGAGCGATGACTGGCATGCCCCATATCTTGGCAGCCGCGCCAGCGCTAGTCAGCGCCAAACGGGAGATCGGCCCGTTTTGACAATCGCCCGGCCCTTTCATACACTGCGCACATGTTGAACTCGCATTCCCTTTCCAGGCGTCATTTCCTGCTTTCCACCGGTATCGCTGCCTCTTCGGCTCTCCTGGGTCTTCCCGGCGCTCTGGCCGCTGAGAGGGGCCAAACCCAGTGGCCTGTGGGCTGCCGCGACATCTACCTGAATCTCGCCGGCAAATCCGACACGTGGTCCTGCATGAAGGCCCTTGGCGCGGATTGCACCGAGGTGCTCGTCAATCTTGACCTGACCGCGCCGAGCCTCTTCCATCCTAATCGCCAATACTCGCTCACCACTGAGGATGGCCTGCGCGCGATCAAGGAGGACGCCGCGGAAAATGGCTGCCGCATCAGCGCCTTCATGCGAGGCACTCGTTTCGACGAGCGACTTGAACAGGAACTGGAGAGTGCGCGCCGGCTTGTCAAGGCCGCCAGCCAGCTTGGCGTTCCCGCCATCCGTATCGATGTGTGGCCGCGGGCCATCCCGGAGGAGAAGTTTCTCCCATTCGCCATCAAGACCTGCAAACAGCTTTGCGAGATCGCCCAGGACGCCCCCGTCCGGTTCGGTGTGGAGAACCACGGCCATACGACCAACAACACCTCCTTTCTGGACAAACTCTTCGATGGCGTCGATTCGCCGCACCTGGGCCTGACCATGGACCTTGCTAATTTCTACTGGTATGGCGATCCGCTGGACGAGCTCTACGGCATCTACGCCAAATACGCCTCCCGCGCCGTCCATACCCACTGCAAGAGCATCCATTACCCGGCAGACAAACGGAACGTCCGGCGCAAAATGGGCTGGGAGTATGGCAAGTACTGCTGCCCCCTCTACGAAGGGGACATTGACTATACCCGGGTCATCCCCATCCTCCGCCAGAACGGGTACCACGGAGACCTCTGCGTTGAGGACGAGTCGCTCGGCCATTTCGCCGAAGCGGCGCGGGCGGGCGTCATCGGGCGCGAAATCGCGATGCTCCGCAGGCTGGCGCGGAAAGTCTGATTGGACGCGGGGTTGCTCCGGACGCGTCGGGACCGAGCGCCGGTGGAGGAGACTTTGCTTTTGCGCCAATTAGCGGCTACAATTCGCCGTGGAATTGATGCAGAGAGAATTATGCAAGCGGTACAAGTGGCAAAGCGCGTAATGCTGTTCATGGTGGTCAACATCCTGGTGGTGCTGACGATCACGGTCATCATGGGACTGTTCCATGTGGGACGCTTCTTCCCTTATGGCGGCTTGGGAGGCGTGGCGGTTTTCAGCCTGGTCTGGGGCTTTGGCGGGGCGTTCATCTCGCTGGCCCTCTCGAGAGTGATGGCCAAATGGTTCATGGGCGTCAAAACCATCCCGCCAGATACGAGCGACCCTGACCTCCGCGAGTTGGTGGAGACGGTGCATGGACTGGCCCGAGCGGCCCACCTGCCTGCCATGCCGGAGGTGGGGATCTACCAGTCCGATGATGTGAACGCCTTTGCCACCGGGCCAAGCAAGTCGCGCGCGTTAGTGGCGGTGTCCAGTGGGTTGCTGCAGCGGATGGGCCGGCGGGAGATTTCGGGCGTGCTCGGCCATGAGATGACGCATGTCGCCAACGGGGACATGGTAACGATGACCTTAGTGCAAGGGGTCATTAATGCCTTTGTGATTTTCTTATCCAGGGTGCTGGCCTTTGCGGTCACGCAGGCCCTGCGCTCGCGAGACGAACGGGAGTCGTTCGGCGGGGGGCTGATCGAGTTCCTGCTGATCATGGTTTTCCAGGTCGTCTTTGGCATTATGGGCATGATCGTCGTGGCGGCGTTTTCCCGCTGGCGGGAGTTCCGAGCCGATGCCGGCGGGGCGCGACTGGCGGGGCGCGAGACCATGATCGATGCCTTGCGGTCGTTGCAGCGGCTCTATAATCCGGAGGCCGCCGCCATTGAAGCCCAACAGGCGCCTTCCTTCCGCGCCTTGAAGATCTCCAGCCCGCCGGGCGGGTTTGCCGCGCTCTTCGCCGATCACCCGCCGCTGGAAGAACGGATTGCCAGACTGGAACGAGGCGTTGTCTGAAGGTAGCAGCCGATGAATGCTCACAAGGCCGAAGGCGTCTAAGCCGCAGAGATCATGCGGATCACGGATGTACTGGTTAAGAAGGGCCTGCTCACAAACGAGCAGTTGGAAGAGGCCCAGCAACTTCAAAAGAGCGAGGGTCTGCGGATTGACCGGGCCATTATCCGCCTGGGCTACCTCACCGAGCGCCAAATGCTCAAGGCGCTGGGTACGCATTTTGACCTCCAAGTGGTGGATCTCGCCGATAGGGTCATCAGCCCGGAGGTGCTCCGGCTGCTGCCGCCCAAGCTTGTCTTCCGCAAACGCCTCCTGCCCATCGCCCGCGAAAACGGCACGATCCAGGTGGCGACCAGCGACGCCCTGGACATGAGCGCGCTGGACGAGGTGCGGCTGCTCACCGGGTTGACAGTGCGCTCAGTGCTGGCGCCAGCCGAGGACATCGACAAACTCATCAAGGCCTACTACGGCGTCGGTGGCGATACGATCGATGAGATGGTCGCCGAGGACACGGTCAGCGTCGTGAGCGAGACTGCCACGAGCGAGGACCTGTTGGAGATGGCGCAGGAGGCCAGCGTGATCAAGCTGGTCAATGAGATCATCATTGAGGCCGTCAACGAGCGGGCCAGCGACATCCATATCGAACCGTATGAAAAATCGCTCTCGATTCGTTACCGCATTGACGGCGTGCTGCAGGAGGCCTCGCTCCCGCCGCAGATTCACCGATTCCAGGCGGCTATCATCAGCCGGCTCAAGATCCTGGCCAACCTGAATATCGCCGAGCGCCGCGTGCCTCAGGATGGCCGCATCGAGTTCAGCGTCGGCGGGCGGCCGATTGACGTTCGCGTGAGCGTGATTCCGATGCTCTTTGGGGAAGGAATTGTGATGCGGCTCCTGGACAAGGCTAACGTCTTGTTCACGCTCACCCAACTCGGCATGGACGACCACACGTTTGGCCTGTTCAAGGGATTGATCGAACGGCCGCATGGCATCATCCTGGTCACCGGCCCAACCGGCAGCGGCAAGACCACCACTCTCTACGCCGCGCTCAACGCCATTGTCAGTTCCGAGATCAAAGTGCTCACGGTGGAGGACCCGGTCGAATATCACCTCAATGGCGTCAACCAGATACCCGTGGATGCGAACGTGGGGATGACCTTCGAGCGGGGCCTGCGCGCGATTCTCCGCCACGATCCGGATGTGGTCATGATCGGTGAAATCCGCGATCTGGAGACCGCGCGGGCTGCCATCACGGCGGCCTTGACCGGCCACCTGGTTCTTTCCACCCTGCACACCAACGACGCGGCCTCCGCGCCAACCCGGCTTATCGACATGGGCGTTGAGTCGTACCTGGTGAGCAGCACGCTCATCGGCTCCATGGCCCAACGCCTGGTGCGCAAGATTTGTCCCCAATGCAAGGAAACCTACACCGCCGATGCCAAGACCATTCCCTCTGATTTCGGCCTCCAGCCCAACGACCGTTTCCATCGAGGAAAGGGCTGTGAGCGCTGCCGGGGAACCGGCTTTCGTGGACGCACGGGTCTGTACGAGTTGATGGTCATGAATGAGGAACTGGCGGATCGGGTTCTCCAGCGGCGTCCCCCCAACGAGCTGATTCAGGTGGGCCGCCGCTCCGGCTTGCGCCTGTTGCGTGAGGACGGCTGGCTCAAGGTGCGACAGGGCGTGACGACGGTGGGGGAGGTGATTACTTGTACCGCCGTCTAGGTTCAGCCCAGAAGGAGCCGCCTCGCCAGGATGGTAACCAGCAAGCCGCCCATAAGGTAGCCCGTGCATACTTCAAGGATTGCCAAAACTTGCCCCCAGCCCGACGCTGGAACGATGTCCCCGTAGCCGAGCGTGGTGAAAGTGACGACGGAAAAATAAAGCCCGTTCAGCATACCCGGCTTCGAGGTCAAGCCAGGAATAAAGGCGTAGAGCACGCCAAACGCGATGATGATGGCGGCGACCCAGCAGAAGTAGCGAGACAAGGAGAGGCCGTACTCCGAGGTCAGCCGCAAAAAGAGCGCCAGCGTCGGGTTGCGTTTTTCCAAGTGGTTGATGCGTTGCTGCGTGATGGCCAAGTCGCGCAGCAGCGCTGCCAAATTGAAGTTAATGGTCGCCAAGTCGATGCCAAGGAAGCTGGTCTCGGTGTCGTACTCCACGTTGTCCAAATAAGCGCCCTGCATGGCGGCCCAATCGAACCGGGTTCCCTTGATGTTAGCTTCAGAAAAATAACTGTTGCGCAGGTCGGACCTTGAGAGGTCGGCGCCCTCAAGGTCTGCGGAGTACAAATCCGCCTCTGCCAGGTTCGCACCAGGAAGCTGTTCTCCGCGCAGCGGGATGCCGCGCAGGTCGATGTGCCCGTCGAATTTCCCAACCAGCGACTCCACTGCACGCCGCTCAAAGCCGGCCTGTTTCCACTTGGCAAGAATGGCCCGGCCCTTGGCGGTGCTCCAGCGGCTTCGAATCTCCGTGCGGTCCAGCGTGGCAAACCGTGTGCGCAGTGGATTGTCGGCGCCGACCAGATCCGCGCCTGGCTCAATAAATGACTCACCGTTGCTCATGATCTGCAAGTTACCCCAATGAAATATACTCTGATTACGAGCATTTCGCAGGCGAAGTCAATCCTTCATTAATGTCGAGGTCCCCTCGGTGGCGGTCAGGTGCGCTCCTCTGCTGGTGTTGACCCCGCCCGTGCCCGCCTGTTGAATTCACCGAAATCAGGCTGGCAAAGAGTCGCCCCCTCTGGAATAATTTCCCATGTGCCGCGCAAAATCCGCCAGCTTGTCTCAGACCTCGAGGGGGGTGGCTTTGTTCGCGTTCCTGGCGGGAAGGGGAGGGCGTACGCCAAACTCTGCGAGATCATTGAAGACACCGTGAGGACGGCTGAAGAACAGGGCCTCGGCCTTCCTCCGCCACAAGCCCGGCTCATGCGAGAGTGCAGACTATGTTAGCCCGGCATCCTTTTCCCCTAAGTGGGCACTCAGAGGCTTTTTCACAGAAGCTAACGAAGATAACAAAGAGCGCCCCAGCCTCACCTGTCGTTCCTTGGTTGGCTTTGGTTCCCTATGTGTGGAGGGTTTTGTGTGTCCTCTTGCTCGTGTTGCCTGCCGCGCAGGCCTCGTTGGCAAAAGCCAGTCCGGCGGCCGCGCCTCTGCCAAAGATTCGAATCGCCAAGGACGGACGCACCTTCTGCGACCCCACCGGCAAGCCGTTCGTCCCCTTCGGCGTGACTTATTACCGCCCTGGAACCGGGTGGGCGCCGCAGGTGTGGAAGAAGTTTGACCCGGAGGCCACGCGCCGCGATTTTGCCCAGATGAAGACCCTGGGCGTGAACTGTGTCCGGGTATTTCTTACTTACCACTCATTCTATCGCCATCCCGGCGTACTCGAACCGGAGGGCCTGGCCAAATTCGATCAGGTTTTGGCCTTGGCCGAAGAAGCGGGAATTTACGTACAGCCGACCGGCCCCGACCATTGGGAAGGGCCGCCCGATTGGAGTCCTGTCACTATCGCGGACGAGCGAACCCTCTCAGCCCTGGAATCATTCTGGAAGTTGTTCGCGGCGCGCTACCGGGGACGGCACGTGATTTTCGCTTATGAACTCAAGAATGAGCCGGAGGTGGGATGGGACAGCCCGGTGCTGCGGCAAAAATGGAATGAATGGCTCAAGAAGAAGTACGGCGAGGTCGAGTCGCTTAGGAGCGCGTGGGGTGCAAGAGAGCCGGCAGAGTTGGGAACCATTCCCCCTCCGCCGGACAAAGATGCGCTCAAGAGCCGGCCCTTGCTGGATTACCAATCCTTTCGCGAGCACGTCGCAGACGAGTGGACTCGGCGTCAGGCGGCGGCGATCAAATCGGTCGATCCCGATGCCCTGGTCACCGTCGGCCTAATACAATGGTCTGTGCCTTCGCTCCTGCCGGCGTCCATCCGCCATTACTCCGGCTTTCGCCCGTCGCGCCAGGCGAAATTGCTGGATTTTCTGGAGATCCATTTTTATCCGTTCGCGCATGGAGCATTCGACTATCGGTCGGAGGCCGATGAGGAAGCCAATCTCGCCTATTTGGAAGGCGTCGTGCGCGAAGCGGCGAGGCCTGGCAAACCGCTGGTTTTGGGCGAGTTCGGCTGGTACGGCGGCGGCAAGCCGAGGTTCGACGGCGGGGTGCATCCGGCGGCGACCGAGGAGCAGCAGGCCCGGTATTGCCGCCGGGTGGTCGAGACTTCCGCTGGTTTTGCCGTGGGTTGGCTCAACTGGGGCTTTTACGATCAGCCCGAAGCGACCGATTGCAGCCAGTTCACCGGCTTGGTTACCGCCGACGGCCAGACCAAGGTCTGGGGCAAGACCTTTCACCGCCTCTCGCTGCAATTCAGACGCGAACACATCCCGCCCGCGAAGATCGGCCCGCGTCCGGCCCTGGATTGGGAGGCCTGCCTGACCAGCATGCAGGCGGCAACCGCATTCCGGCAAGAATACCTGAGGGCGTTTAGAAAACGCGCTCATTAGGGCCTTGGCTTGGCGGCGGTTTTAGTCGCACCGGCAGGACGGGTGACAACGCCTGCGTAATCCGTTTCTGCATGTACTTTGTCGCTTGCCGTGGTACGCCGGTGCGGTACGTGCTTGACTGCCTGCGTGCGAAGTCTCTATAGATGAGCAAGTGGAAACAGGCTTTTGCCATGCGAAGACTCGCCACCGGTATCGGCCACCGCGGCCCCGGATATGGGGCGTTTTGTTGTTCCTGCTGTTGCTGGCCTGCGGCACGCGTTCGGCGCGCACGTTCACGGTCCTGACGCCACAACAGCTCGGGTGGGTGAACGTGGACCATGCGCCCGTTGGGGCCTGCTCCACCTTGGCTTATGGCCTGGATGGGGCGCACGCCCCCACGCCCGTTAAGGGCGACTGGTGCGGCCTGGGGATGTCTTCCCCGGATGCGCCCTATTACTTTTTCGGGAGGAAACCGGCGGGCGGCGGGGGTGTGATTATCGCGCTAAGCGGTCCGGCCGGTGTGCAGGCCCTGCCGTTTCTAGCGTCCCCAGCCAGCCTGTCTGCCAATGCCGCCTACTTTGACAATGTAAAAGTCCACCGCACCCTGACCCCCTGCACCGACCAGTGGGGCATAGACGATACCGGCCTGTCTTTTGTCCATTACAGCCCGGCTTGGAAAATGGCCCGGCTTGACACAGCGACATTGGCCGAAAAGAAGCGATTCTTCCTGCCCGCGACCTGGATCGTGTTCACCATCGATAACACGAACGCTACGCGCGAAGATTTCTACTTCGGTCTGCCGGAGGCCGCCACGCAACGCAGCTTCGCCAATGGCGCCTACCAGGGCTTTACGCTGGGCGAGGCCGCCCTGGCGGTGCAAACCGGCAGTTGCCAATTGCTCAGCGGGACCAATCTGACGGCGGTCCTGAACGGGTTGACCAAGGGCTTTGCGTTTCACGTGAGCGTTCCCGCCGGCCAGACCCGGTCGTTAACGGTCGTCCAGGCCTTTTACCGGTCCGCCGTCGTGGACACGCGCATCAACGCCTCCTACTACTACACCTCGCTCTTTCCCGGCATCGACAGCGTCATCGACTCCGCCTTCGCCGAATTGGCCGACGCAAAGATGCGCTGCGCGCAACTGGCCTCGGCTATGGACTCCGCGGGCTTGAACGTTTACCGCCAGTTCCTGGCCTCGCACGCCCTCCATTCCTACATGGCCAACACTGCTTGTCTGCTCGACGCCAAGGGCGGAGTCCATTGGTACGTCACCGAGGGGGCTTACGGCTATATCAACACCTTCGACCTGACCGTTGATATGGCTTTTTACGAGTCGCTCATGCATCCATGGACGCTGCGCAATGTCCTGGACACCTTCTCCGGCGCGATCAACGGAGGCGGTTACAGTTTGGATCAGCCGCTTCATAGCGCGGTCTCCGGCGCGACGGTATCCAGCCATGGCTTTGGCTTTTGCCATGACATGGGCGCCTGGCCCAACTCGACAGCCGCCGGGACATCCGCTTACGCCATCGATATGGCGGCGGAGGAACTCCAGAATTGGATCCTCTCGGCCGGCCTTTACTGGAGCCACACCGCCGACAATCCCTGGCTAACCAATAACGCCGCCCTGTTGCGAACCTGCCTCAATTCGATGCTCTCGCGAGACAGCACCAATGCGGCCGCCCGCGACGGCATCAACAAGAACATCAATAGTGGAGAAGTCACCACCTTCGACGACCTGGACGCCTCGCTCAACGCATCGGCCTTCAGCGGGAGGCTGGCGGTCCGGAACTGGGCCTGCTATGTCGCGTTGCAGGCCATGTTCAACCATCTCGGCGACGCAGCGGATACGGCCACCTGCCAGCACATGGCATCCATCACCGCCCAGACCATCACAGATAAATGGAACAGTTACAAAGGCAGTCTCGGTTACATTCCCGCCTTGCTGGACGGCAGCAATCTCTCGGCGACCATTCCCATGGTCGAGGGCCTGGTGTATCCGCTCGAGATGGGTCTCACGAATGCCGTGGACCCGGTTGGCGGACCTTATGCGTCCATGCTCCAGGCGCTGTCCAATCACCTGGCGGCGGTCCTCGTTCCCGGCAAATGCCTCAACGCGACCAGCGGCGCCTGGGACATGACCAGCGCCGCTTTGGGCGGCAACGATCATAATACCTGGCAAAGCAAAATCTACATCGCCCAATATGTGGCCGAGCGCATCCTCGGAATGAGCGGCAGCACGATAGATGGGGCCGTGGACCAAATCCACGCCACCATCCAGGTGCAAAACGCGCCGTTCCTGGAGTGGTCCGACCAGACCGACGCCACCGGCGCCAACCGGTTCATCGGCAGTTGCCATTATCCGCGCGGCGTCACCAGTGCGCTCTGGTGGCTGAACTCCACCAACAATCCCGACTATCCCGTGGCCATGGCGGCTCCGGATGCGCCCAGCGGCTTGACCGCCCTGGCCGGGAACCATCAGGTCGTCCTCTTTTGGAATGGAGAAACACTGGCTTCGGGCTACGACGTGAGCCGAGCCAGCGCCAGCGGCGGTCTTTACGTACCCGTAACCAACGGCCTGACCGGCGCCAGTTTCACCGATACCGGCCTGGCCAACGGCGCCACCTACTATTATGTCGTGGCCGCCAGTAACCAAGCGGGAAAAAGCCTCTTCTCCGAGGAAGTCAGCGCGACCCCACACGGCGCTATTCCAGAGACCGGCACAAACATCGTCGCGGCGCTCACTGGAGATACCGCAACCATTTCCTGGCCCTTGGACTATATCGGCTGGGTCCTCCAGACCAACGTGGTTGATTATAGCAATAGCGGCACTTGGGGCGACGTGCCAGGGTCCGAGCAGACGGCCAAGATGACCTTCCCAGCCACCGACCAGGCTGTCCCGAAGGAATTCTTCCGCCTTCGCCGACCGTGATGTGGCCTCCCTGAGTAGCGATTCCCGTCACGAGTTCCGTCATCCCGGTTTGGCCTTAGAAGCCTGGGGCGGGTCCGTCTGGCTGTGAGCCGATCCCCCCTGGTCGGTTTTGGTCAGAGCGGCTAGCATTTCGTGGTTGATGGCTCCATCCGATGCGGAGTCGGCGTCAGATTGCGCCTCCTCGCGGCTTCCGGAATGTCCCGGCGTGAAATGGCCGGAGTCGTGCGGTTGGCTCAAAGCGAGAATCCCCGCCGCGCCGTCCGCGCCGGGTTGGCCGGCCTTGGGACTCGTTGCGTCCGGAAGGCCACAAGGCAGGCTCACTCCGAGATCCTCGCGGACGATGTGCAGAGCGCGTTCGGCTGTAGATGCGGGCACTAACTCGCCGACATAGCGGAGGCTCTGAGGAGTCGCGAGCAACTCCTCAATCGGCCCTGTCGCTTCCACTCGCCCGCGGGAGAGGACGGCTACCCGGTGGCAAAGACCCACCGCCAAGCTGAGTGACCTGGCGGTCAGAATTACGCTTTGACCTTGTTTGGAAAAAGACCGGATGAACTCTCTAATTTCTTCGCACGCGGGCCCATCGAAGCCGGCGAATGGATCGTCGAGCAACACCAAGGCAGGATTCTTGACGAGGATCTGCTTCAAGAGGGTGCGGCGATCGAAATCCATGCACTGGGCGGAGGCCTTTGAGGAGCGGGCCTTGGTCTGGGCGCGTCGAAACAGGCCCGCCCACAGGCCGGTGAACCGCGCCCAAAGACGTGAGCGAGCGTGCTCCGGTTTCTGCGGCAAATAGCCAATCCTGGCTCTCGAAGCACGGCGACGGGGGGAACGCCCAAACACGATTGCTTTGCCATCGGAGGGGGACAATCTTCCCGCAAGAATCCGCATCACCGTCGATTTGCCGGAACCGGCCGAGCCGAGCAGACCGAAGACCTCTCCCCGCCGGACGGCAAAGCTAACGCCCGCCAAGGCGCGAACCGAGGCGGGGCTGTCGAAATAGCAAGTCACCCCTCGCAGGGCGGCAACAATTTGGGAGCGATTTGCCAGCGTAAGGCGGGGCTCGCTCCCCGCAGGTCGAGGCGGCTCTGTTAAGCTTGAGGACTTCACGTTGTTAATCAACAAAGCACCTCCCCCCGGCTTTGGCAACTCTTGTGCCGGTCATCGCAGCAATTGTAGGTGTGGCTCTGGTGCAAGCACGAACCAACACGAATGAGCACGAATCGAACCGCCATTCTTGCAGCGTGGTTAGAGAATCCTATTATGAGCTGACATTTTGGCGATAAACTTTGGATTGGACTCCCTCATAGACGCGACAATAAAATACGCGATCGCGTATTTTATTGTCGCGTTGCAGGGAATTGGGCCGTTTGTGGGTTTCCAGGAGGCAGATTATCGCCGAAATGTGAGCTATGAGAGTTCGTGCGGTCGCCGACGCCAAACAAATCCAAGTTGGGACCGGGGTGAAGTCCAAACTGCACTACTGGCCGTCAAACTCCCAGTTGATGTCGGGGCGCTTGGGATCGGTAATCTTGCCGCCGGCAACGCCGACGACATAGCCATACTTGAAATTGGCCACATGGGCATCGCCAAAAACAATGTTGCCGGTACCGGTGTGCCTGCCGGAGAACCGGTTGCACCAGTTATAGGTGCTGCTCAGATCTTCCGGGTTGTCGCCGTAATAGGGGGTTTCGCTGGCATGCACGCGTTGCTCCGAGAAGACCACGAATGCGCTGGGACGGGCGGCCTGGGTGATCTTGAACGGGGTCTCTGGGACATTGGCGGGAGGGGCAAGGTTGTAATTGATCCGCTGGTTCATGCCGTAGTTGAAGGTTGGTCCGGGGCCGACCCCCGGTTGGATGCCAGTCACGTTGTTTGGATCCCGGCGCGAAATCGAGGGGATGCCGGCTGGCGTGGGACA
>JBJKSV010000292.1:0-7176 GCA_046703605.1 Limisphaerales bacterium | reverse complement strand
AGGAGCGCGATTCAAAGGCCGGGTTGCCATAGCCCTGGCCGGCAAGCGGATTCTGAAAATAGCCGAAGAAGGCGGCCAGAACGCGCACAATCTTCATATCCATGTCCTTGGCGAGTTTGATCGCCTCGCGAACGTAGAGAATCTCCTTTTCCTGCGGATAGAGCAGGACATGGTTGCCTTTGAGAAAGTTCGTGCAGCAGACTACAGCCCCCAGTTCGAGGTCGAGTTCCTGGGCTAGTTCCTTGAGGGCTTTGCGGCGGTCCGCGCTCAGGTCCATGGGAAAGGCCAGGGGCCGGTGGGCATAAATGCAGGCGGCATCGTAGCCGAATCGAGCGGCGCGTCGGAAGGCATCTTCGAGGGAAAGATGCGCGCCGTCCGTGAAATAACCGCCATATCCAACAGTATCGAGGCTGAATTTCATAGATGTTTCTTTCTGTTTTGTTTGTGAACCGCTAAGACTGGGTCTTGCCCGAGTATTTCATGCCACGTGTGAGATCTTCGGGCCATGCCCTTCCGATGCGCACCGCCGCCATCAGGACGTCTTTCTGAGTTTGCCATGCGACATGTTGACGCCATTATCCAATCTTTGGTGCGTAATTGAAGCAATTCCTTCGATGATGATGCAGTTCGGCGCTGAAGATACATCACCGCGTCATGGGCGGGCGTGGTCTCAGAGGATGCTCGCCATCTGTTTGGTGCTGGTTGCCAAACCGGGCCCGGCTGCGATTGACCTGGGCATGAAGAGCGGCATCGAGGCGAGGGGAAGGGCGGCCTGTGGCCAGCTCCTGGGCAAGCTCCGCGACGCTCTCCAGGATACGGGTGGGTTGATAGACGTAGCCGGCCAACTCCTCCAGCCTTGTCGAGCCGCTGAGTACGAGGTAGCCCTGCAACCCGGCCTCGATTGCTCCTCGGATGTCAGTCTCCATGGTGTCGCCGACCACAACCACCTGCTCCGGCCTGGCGCCGCCCCACAGCTCCGCCAGCTTTCGGCAGGCCCGGTGGAACATGTAGCCGTTAGGTTTGCCCAGGAAATAGGCTCGGCGGCCCGAGCTGGCTTCGAGGAATGCCGCCGTCGCGCCTGCCCCAGGCCGGGTGCCGTCTTTCGACACCGGGCACCAATTGTCCGGGTTGGTGGCGAGCAGGCGCGCCCCTCGTTCAATACAGGAGTGGGCCTTGGCCAGCTTTTCAAGCGAGGCGGTGCCTTCGCCCACGACGACATAGCTGGGGTGGATTGAGTCATTGGGAATCTTCCGCTCATGGAGCGCGGTTAGCAGGCCTCCTTCGCCGATGACGAAGACAGTGCAGCCGGGGTGGATCTCGCTGAGGAAATCAGCGGTGTTCAGCGCCGAGGTGTAGAAGTGGCGAGGCGAGAGCCCCGGAATCCCAAGGTGCCCCAACCGCACGGCGAGGTCCTCGGCAGTGGGCGCGGAGTTGTTGGTCAGGAAAATGAACGGCGCGCCTGTGGCAAGCAGCGCCTCCACGAATTCCCGCGCCCCTGGTATCAGGTGCTCCTCGCGGTAGATCACGCCGTCCATGTCGATTAAGTAACCTGTCTTCATAAGTCTCGCCGCCTGTGGATTGGGCCAGGGGTGGGTCGCGCTGTGTTTTTGGAGCCGACCCAACCCCGCCTCCTTGGCGATAGCAAATCCATTCCCGCCCGACCTGTAGCACGGGCCTTGCCAAACCGAATCCGGCGCGCCTGCCCAAAGAACCACGCCTGCGCCTGGCCTGGACCGGCATGGTTTTGACCGCGATGTTAAAAAATGCGCAGCCAGTCGGCGGACCCTCCGGGGCTCCCGGAACTACGGAGGCAGCCCCGGCGCCATGCTTGGGCGTGTAGTTCCCCGCTCAGCTCGGATATATTCCGTCCGCTTGCGAAAAACCCCGCTGTGCCATTTCCTTTCTATCACGAGCCCCGGCTGAAGCAAGGGCAGCGATGTGACAAAACGGTGACAAGAACTTGCGAAGCTCGTTTGGCGTTTGCCGATGGTTCTGAGTTCTGAGTCAGGCGGGGATTCATGTTCTTGACCAGCATCCGGTGCAGTGACATTCTATGGGCATGAGTTCGGCAGAAGCCGTCACTAAGCTGCAAAGCCTGTCTCCGGAACGGGCCAACAAGGTTTTCGCGCTCATTGAGGACCTGGCTGAGCTTGAGGCATTGGAGGACACCCAGGACTTACTGGAGGCCCGCGAGAGCCTGGCCGAAACAAAGGCCACCATTCCATACGAGCAACTGCGGCACGAAGCGGGCTTGGACCGCTGATGTACCGGATAGAATTCAACAGCCGGGCTGCGCGGGCGTTTCGCAACTTGGCTCCAGACGTTCAGCGCCGCCTCGACCCGGCGATCCGAGCGCTCGCGGAAAACCCGCGCCCTCCGGGCTGCGTGAAGCTGTCGGGCGAGGACTCCCTGTGGCGCATCCGGATGGGAGACTACCGCGTTCTCTACCAAGTCCGAGATGCCGCCTTGTTGGTGCTCGTGGTTAGGGTCGGGCATCGGCGAGAAATCTACCGCTGAGGCCCCGGTCCAATTGCATCACCGCCGATAAGGGATAATTGGTGCTTTCGCCAAGCCACGCCTCGACGCCCTGGGGCAAAGGGGCAAATCACACACCTGGCGGACCACGGCGAATGGGGCCATAGTAGGGGAATTGTGGAAGAACACACTCAGAACATCCATTTAAAGAGGTTGCACAGCCGTTTGGGCGAGATTGTTTATCAACTGACCCAGATTCAGTATTCGCAGTTTGGGCCGTCCCAGGCCTGGCGTCCGGCGCTGAACATGTATCTCTACAGCAGCCAGATCGTTGTATGCGTGGATTTGGCCGGCGTGGAGAAAGAGACGCTGAATCTGCGCGCCGAGCCGCGCCGATTGCGGATTGGAGGCCGGCGCGAACCACCCGAGCCCAGTGGCATAGAAGAGACGGCGCTCCAGGTGTTGTCGATGGAAATTGATTATGGCGGCTTTGAGCGCGAGATAATGCTGCCGGTGGAGGTCGAGCCGGAACGCGTCACGGCTCAACAGCGCAACGGCTTGCTCTGGGTATATCTGCCCCTGCGTCTGCCCGCATGACTATGATTGCCAAAGCACATCCCGGAATGGAGTCGTCCCAGGCGGATAGCGACGCCGAGTCGCGCAACCCGCCCATCATTGGAGTCACTCGCCCGGAACCGGAGGGCGAAGACGCCCCGGTTCCCGGCGTTCTGCCGATCCTGCCGGTGCGGAACATGGTGATATTTCCGGGCACGGTCGTGCCCTTAACGATTGGGCGGGCCTCCTCGCGCAAGCTGCTGGAGGAGTCCCTGCCGCAAAACAAGGTCATAGGCGTGGTCACGCAACGCAACGCCGAACAGGATAACCCTGGAGCGGGGGATTTCTACACGATTGGCGTGGCCGCGCTGGTGCTCAAATTCATGCGCCCGGCCGAAGACCGGGTATTGGTGGTCATCCAGCCGCTGCACCGTATCGCGCTGGGACGGGTCCTGACGACTCACCCCTACATCCGCGCCGAGATTACGGAATTGGTCTCCGCCACCCCGCCCTCCGAGGACAAGCAGTGGGAGGCAGGGGTGCTCAACCTTCGTCAGATGGCCCAGGAGTTGGTCGAGTTGTCAAGCGACGTACCAAACGAAGTTCAAGGGCTGTTGTCAAGCATTCAAGACCCCGGACTCCTGGCGGATTTCCTGGCCAGCATGCTCAACCTGGAGGTCCCCGCCAAACAGGACCTCCTGGAAGAAACCGACATTGTCAAACGGGTTCGAGCAGTTCAATTGCAGGTCTCGGCGCAACTGGAGATCGCCCGGCTTCAACAAAAGATCCAGAAGGATGTTGCCTCTCAGTTCTCCGACGCCCAACGCCGCGCGTATCTCCGTGAACAGATCAAAGCCATCCAGCGCGAACTCGGAGAAGAGTCTTTCGGCGCCGAGGTGCAGGTGGCAGAGTTGCGGCGGCGCCTGGAGGATGCCAAGCCGCCCAAGGAGGTGCTTGAAGGCGCCGAGCGCGAGCTGAACCGGCTGAACGTCATTCCTCCGGCCAGCCCGGAATTCTCGGTGATTGTCAGTTACGTTGAAACCCTGGTGGAGTTGCCATGGTCAAACATGACACCCGATCAGCTCGACCTGGGGCGCGCGCAGGAGATTTTGGATCGCGACCACTACGATCTCGAAAAGGTCAAGCGCCGCCTGATCGAGTACCTCGCCGTCCGCAAACTCAATCCGCAGGGCCGCGGCCCCATCCTCTGTTTTCTCGGCCCGCCCGGGGTAGGCAAGACCAGCCTCGGCCAGTCCATTGCCGATGCCCTCGGACGCAAATTCTCCCGCATGAGCCTGGGGGGCATCAGAGACGAGGCCGAGATTCGTGGGCACCGCCGCACTTACATCGGCTCCATGCCGGGGCGCATCATCCAGGAGTTGCGCCGGCTGGGCACGCGCAACCCGGTCATCATGCTCGATGAAGTCGATAAGATCGGGGCGGATTTTCGCGGCGACCCGGCCAGCGCGTTGCTCGAGGTGCTCGATCCCAGGCAGAACAACACATTCGTGGACCGCTACGTGGACGTCCCCTTTGACCTCTCCCAGGTGATTTTTATCTCGACCGCCAACTACATGGACCCGGTTCCGCCCGCGTTGCGCGACCGGATGGAGGTCATCGAAATTCCCGGCTACACGGAGCGGGAGAAGTTGGAGATTGCAAAACGGTACCTCGTCAGGCGTCAGACGCAGGAAAACGGTCTCAAGCCGGAACAATGCGTTTTCCAGGAGGAGGCCCTGAAGAGAATTATCAGCGACTATACCCACGAGGCGGGCGTACGCGAGTTGGAACGGCAACTTGGCGCCATCTGCCGGGCTATCGCCGCGCGCGTGGCGCGCAGTGAATGCGAGAAAATCACCGTCACGCAGGAGCTTGCCCAAGCACTGCTGGGTCCGCCGCGCTATGTGCGTGAAAGCCGTCTCAAAACCAGCAAGCCGGGGGTGGTGACCGGCCTGGCCTTTACGCCGGTTGGGGGAGAGGTGCTGCACATCGAGGCCACTCGCTATCCGGGCAAGGGCAGTCTTATCCTCACGGGCCACATCGGCGAGGTGATGAAGGAATCAGCCCAGGCGGCCCTGAGCCTGGTGCGAACTCGAGTGCGAGAGCTGGGCATCGACCCGGGCGCCTTCAAAGACACCGACATCCATGTCCATGTTCCCAGCGGCGCCGTGCCCAAGGACGGCCCCTCCGCGGGGGTGGCGATGTTCACCGCCATCGCCTCGCTCTTCAGCAATACGCCGGTGCGAAACGATGTCGCCATGACCGGCGAAATCACCCTGCGCGGTTTGGTGCTGCCGATTGGGGGATTGAAGGAAAAGTCGCTGGCTGCCCTCAGGGCTGGCATCGAGTGCGTCCTGATTCCCAAGCTCAACGAAAAGGACTTGCCCGATCTTCCGGCCGAAGTGAAAAGCGCGGTCAAATTCGTTCCAACCGAAACGGTGGACGAGGTGCTGGAGAATGCGCTGGAGAAGAAGCCCGAGGGCTTGGCGCTCGAATCGGCCAGCGGCTAGGCCCCCCCCAGTACACAAGACTGCCAACGGATTTGGCACAGAACGGGATGTCTATTCGATGTCCCAGGTGGGCCACAACAAGCGTGTTCAGCCCGCCCTTGCGTCCATGTCTTCCAGGGGGCCTGAGGTGTTAGATGCCTTTGAGGGAGATACTTCCTCCGCTGGTTCGAAGCAGAACGGTTTTGCCACCGCCGTTTACAGGCCCTTTGAGGTGGGAACGTTTGGCTCGGCCAGTAACGGTCACGGGCAAGTCACTACGCACGCCTCCGCCAGAGGTCTCGGCATCCAGATCAAACGCCGCGTTTTCAGGAACGCTCACGGTGATGCCCCCGCCGGATGTGGATAGTTTCACTAGATGGGCAACGGGCGCCAGGAGCACCGCGCGAATGGAGCCTCCCGAAGTCGAGCCGTCGATGGCGCCGGTGACATTCTCGACCGTGACTCCGCCGCCGCTGGTGCTGACCCGCGCGGGCCCATCGAAACCCCTCACAGTCACGGAACCGCCCGAAGTACTCCCGGCCAGGGAGCCGTTTCCGCCCGAGACGTGGATGCCTCCTCCGCTGGTATGCACGCTGAGCGTGCCCTGGCAATCCTCGATTTGGATTCGCCCGCCGGACGTGGTCCCATCCAGCGAGCCGCGCAGGGCCGAGAAGCTCAGGCTCCCTCCGCTGGTATGACTCCCGACGGCGCCACTAAGGCCCTTCACCGTAATCGCGCCGCCCGCGGTATTGAGGCTCGCATTGAAGCGGGCAGGGACCGTGATGACATATTTTGCCTCGCTTTGGTTGCGGGCGTGCCAGCCCCAGAGCCAGCTCCAAAAGCTCCATCGATAAACCTCAGGTTTGCCTTTGCAGCGAATTGTCAGGACGCCGTCCTTCTGGGTGAATACCACCGGATGGTCGCGCAAATAGGCCTTTTCCAACGCCTTAGTGCGGCGTGTGATTCTCCGCCAGACATCCACTGAAACCTCTCCGGCCGGTCCGGCCTGCACGTCGATAGAACCAAACTGCACCTGGACGGTGATCGCGCCGCCCGGTTTGGCAGGGAATTGTTTGTTCAGGCTTTGCTCGGTGGCGCCAAGAGTCGTGAACGAGGCTGCCAGCCAAGCCACTGCGGCGAGTTTAATAGAGTTCATAGTTGTGTATATCAGGTGCGGGTGCTCCAGTTTGCCAAGGCGATCGTCATCACGATTGCTGCGGCAAGTGAGAGTCCCTCTCTTATAAGACGCGCTCAAGCAGATATTGTTTCAACGTTTCAGCTTGCCAAAGACAAGGGTTACTCATTGGCACTGCCCAATGCTTGATGAGAAATGCTCGATGAGGGGGGAAGAGAGCTCTGAGGCCCGCCTGGCTGATGTCCCACATGGGACATCAGATGCCTGCCAGGCGCTGAGCGGCCGATACTCAGTTCTTCTTGGCTGGGGCGGGAGTGCTGGCGGGCGCAGACGCTGTCGCGTGGTTCGGGTCCAGGAAGGAACCGACGTCGCCGTTCTCAGGTTTTTTGGCACCGGCTGATTCCTTGGCCGCGAGCGGGACCGGAGCGGAAGCGGCGTGCGAACTGGTGTTGGTGACGAGGATCGGCTTCGAAGCCACGATGGACGCCGCCTTGTTCGCCAAGCTGGCGACGGGGGAAGATT
>JBJKSV010000291.1:0-15957 GCA_046703605.1 Limisphaerales bacterium | reverse complement strand
ATCCAAGACCCCACATTTCCAAGCCGCGTTTTCCTGAGGAAATCCGCCATTTTCGAAGTTGGCATCCCGGCTGCTAGCAAAAACAATAGCGTGAGATTCAGAATGCTACTACCCGAATTCAATGACTCTGTTTTGGCGAGAGTATGGGATGCGAACAGACAGGGTGACACCTGAGGGGCTATGAAGACGCTTTTACGCCGGATCTCCAGCGGACTCTATTTTGAGGGGCCCGACCGTTGGACACGGGACGCGAGCAGGGCTTTCAACTTTAAGTCTATTGACCGTGCGCTCGACTTTATAGCGACGTGGAACCTTAGAGAAGTCGAGGTCGCGTTTTCATTTAATGGCGGCAGCGATGTCACCACTGTCCCGTTCGAGAAAATTGTGCTGAAGTACTCGGAAGACTAATGGAGCGTGGGGAGCGTCCGAAACCTGGGGCGCAGGGCGTAGAGGGGACAGATGCGGCAACAAACGGCATCGCGCATAGCCTTCTGCGCTCCTGCGTTCCATTTTTTGGCAACGGGACGGTGCAAATCGAATTCCAGGGGTTCGCATGCTCCTTCCTCTCGCCGCCGGAGGACACGCGGCCCACTTAGGAACATCCAAATGATGGGTATCTTGCAACCCGCGTGCCCTCACGTGACGCGCTTTGGTCTGTTCGTCAGGCTTTAGAACCCCGGAGCGGGCCACATGGGGTGGATTCCCCATTTCCAGAAACCCCCCGATATAGTAAAAAAACAATCGCCAACAGATTCTCAGCCGCCACACCAAGGAGGGGCGGCTTTTTTTTCGCCTTCGACAGGGGCGCCAGTGTTGCCTTTACAAACCGGCTCTTCAGGAGTGCCGATGGAGGGGGTCGAACCCACACACCCTTACGGGTACCAGATTTTGAGTCTAGCGCGTCTGCCAATTCCGCCACATCGGCGTCACTGATTTTGAAGCTCTTCTGCATCCGGCATGCGCCCTGATGCACCAGCGACGATTACTATTATGGCAGAGCCAAACCAGACGGCAAGCCAAGAAAACTCACGCATTCTTGACTTGCGCCACGCCTCTAGTGAAAGCTAGCGCCTCATTATGGCGAAGATAAAACGCGCATTAGTGTCGGTTTCGGACAAAACCGGGTTGGTTCCGCTCGCTACCACTCTGGCCGAGGTCGGCGTGGAGATCATCTCAACCGGGGGCACAGCCAAGGCCTTGCGTGAGGCAGGACTGGCGGTTACCGATTTGAGCGCCTTCACCGGTTTTCCAGAGATGCTCGACGGACGGGTCAAGACTCTGCACCCCAAGGTGCATGGCGGCCTGCTCTACATTCGGGGCAACGCCAGCCATGAAGCTGCTGTCCAGGCCCATGGGATTCTGCCGATCGACCTGGTCTTCGTGAACCTTTATCCCGTTGCGCAAACCATTGCCAAGCCGAATGTCACATTGGAGGAAGCCATTGAAAATATCGATATCGGCGGCCCCTCCATGCTCCGCAGCGCGGCTAAGAATCACCTGAGCGTGACCGTGGTAACGGACCCGGCGGACTATTCCCGGGTCGCCGAGCAGATAAAGGCCACGGGAGAGAGCACCCTGGAATTGCGCCGCCAACTAGCCGCCAAAGTCTTCGCGCAAACCGCCGCTTACGATTCGCTCATCGCCTCGTACCTGGCCACCGCTTTCGCCTCTTCCGCCTCGACCACTCAACCTGCTTTGCCACCCTCCCTGAGCATACAGGCCCCGCTCGCGCAGCCTCTTCGCTACGGCGAGAACCCGCATCAAGCCGCCGCCCTCTACGGGAACTTCCGCGATTTCTTCCAGCAATTGCACGGCAAGGAACTCTCCTACAACAACATCCTCGACCTCACCTCCGCCGCCGCTCTCATCTCGGAGTTTTCATCGGCGCCGCCGACTCTCGCTATTCACAAGCACACCAATCCTTGCGGGGCAGGGCAGGGGAGCACCCTGGGCGAGGCCTGGGAAAAGGCCTTCGCCACCGACCGCCAGTCGCCCTTCGGAGGCATCATCGCCGTCAACCGCACCCTCGATCCGGAGACCGCCGAGGCCATCGCGGGCATCTTCAGCGAAGTCATTGTCGCGCCCGACTTTGCGCCAGGGGCCTTGGACATCCTCAAGAAGAAAAAGAATCTGCGCCTGCTTAAGATGCTCAGGCCACCCCTCAAGCCCGGCGCTTTGAGCATGCGCAGTGTCGGGGCCGAATCCTACCTCCTGCAAGAAGCCGATTTAAAGTCCACCGACGCAGCCGGGTTGAAGGTCGTCACACGCCGCCGCCCCACCGATTCCGAACTCCAGGCGATGCTCTTTGGCTGGCGCGTCATGAAGCACGTCAAATCCAATGCCATTGTCTATGCCGCGCCGGACCGGACGCTTGGAATTGGGGCCGGCCAGATGAGCCGGGTCGATGCCAGCCGGCTTGCTGTCTGGAAGGCCGCCGAAGCGGGTCTCTCCTTGAAGGGCAGCGTTGTGTGCAGCGACGCCTTCTTCCCGTTCCCCGACGGGTTAATAGCCGCCGCTGAAGCCGGAGCAACCGCAGCCATCCAGCCGGGCGGCTCGGTCCGTGATGCGGAAGTCGTCGCCGCCGCCGACGCTCGGCAAATGGCAATGGCCTTCACCGGCGTCCGCCATTTCAGGCATTGAGCCGGCGCAAATCCTGGCGCGCGGGCGTCCCCCCGAAGTGTTGACAGGCGTCTGGCCTTTCAGGCGCCGAGTCGGCCCGAGGGCAGGAGCGGTTGAGCCGAGACGCTGTCTATCAGGCCGCAATGCATAGCTTCCTGGGGGCTGAAGCGCAGCCCGCCGCTGAGCCACCTCAGGGTTTCAGCCTCTGTCCGCTGGACGGCCTTTCCCAGCAATTCCGCCAACAAATTAAGGAACGGCTCCTCCCCGTCTCGAGTCGGTTCGGACGCTATTGCCCCGGGAATCGCCTCGAAAGAAAAATGCGCGCCGGGTGCTGCAACTCTGAAGCCTCGGCGTCCGTGGGCCGCGATAATAGCCGCGGTCCCGCCAGCCTGGCCGCGGCAAAACGTCGCAATCGGCGATCGAATCCCGTTCATCGTCGATAGAATGGGCAGCGAATCGGACACCAACCCCCCGGGAGAATCGATATAGATCACAATCGGGCGTTGCGGGTCTTCCGTGGCCAAAACCAGCAGTCGCGCTATGCAACAACTGGCGACCTGCCGCGTGATTCGGCCTCTCAATGGAACGCTACGCTCCCGGCCTGCGCCGGTGAGTAGTCCCGTGGAGGCCCTCGGAGCGGGTGTTCTGAGAGGGGAGGCTGGGGGTGTCATCGTGTCTAAGTCAGTGGTAAATATTCAATATGGACGATTTAGCGTCGTGTCGCCGACTCGGGCTTGCGCCAGGCAGCTCATGGCCGCCGGCCATTCGGGCCTCCGCTTTTCTGCCTTTTTCATATTGACCCCAGCCTACGTCTTTTTCATCTCGCGCGGCAAGCAAAAGTGCCGTCAGCGCGCAAATTTCTTCCACGCCCGCCAGGATCTTTGAGTAGCGCCCTGCATTCCGCGCCCGGAGCACGGAGCCAGGGGGCACTGCGAGACTGGCGGAGCGACTTGCTATTGCTGACCGGTTGCGCGTCGAACTGCTTCGTCTCGCGCTTCGCCCTCAAGTCCGATCCGCTTCTCTGAGTTTAGCGAAGAGTGACCGGTCCGTTGGGCGCTTGGACTCGGACCGGCGTGGTGATGGTCAGAGGCGCTTCGGAATACGTGCTGGCCTGGATGGAAATGGCGCGGGTGCAGGAGGTCATGGCGTTGAGCGCCTGGCGGAGGCTGGAATAGGGGTGTGCCGCTGAGCCATCCTGGGAGCCGGTATTGCCGCGGTCCACGTACAGCACATCCAGCACCTTCTGCTCCCAGGTATCAGTCCGTTCGATCATTGTGCCGACGCCGTTGACGACCTCATAGGTCGTGCCTCCGTAAATGACCAGCACGTCGCGATTCGAGTCGTAGGCCGCGCCCGCGCCCGCACGCCGGGCATCGTAGGGCAGGTCATCCGAATAGTCCGTGTGGTTCCACCTCGAGAGCGCCCAGTCCCACACATCGATTGCGTTCTCGTACCCCAAAAGCACGGCGTGGTCCTTGCCCATGCAGCGGAGGATGCGATCACGAATTGGGTCATACACCAGCGTCGCGCCGATCACCGCGCTATAGGGATCGCCGGTGATTTTCAGGCGAACCCAGGAACCGCCGGCCGCCGTCGCGCCCGGCGTGTAAATCCACACCGCTTCAAGCCCCGTGGCTGGGTCCTCGCCCGAAAGGAAGCCCACCCCGCGCCCAACATCAAAGGTAAAGGAATCCGGCGAGGCATTGTCGAGCCTCGGCCCCTGGTCCCAGCCGGAACCCGTCCATTCCCAGGTTTGCCAGGAATTGGGGGCATTGACGTCCGAATGGATAAGGAAAATGGCCCGGCCGCGGGCCGGGTCGAAGGCCCCCAAGGCGCTATAGCAGGCGGGCGGTGCGGCCCCCGTCCAGGTCAGCGCTTTCCAGCCCTGGGTGTCGTAAGCATAGAGGCCGATAGAAGGTTGCCCGCTTTGCGAGAGGTATCCAGGCAAGAGCAGCGTCACCGCCCTCGCGGCGTCATAGACTACTGCCGCTCTCCTCGTGCAAGGCGGCAAGTCCTGATGCGGAGGCGGCAGAATGTTGGCCCAGGCACGACCGTCGTAGCGGTACACCACGCCAAAACACCGATCCAGCCCGAGGACCAAATTCCGGGCGCTATCGAAAACGAGCGAGATGTCATTTGGAGGCGGGTCGAACGGATACTGAACCGAGGCGGTAACGTCGGCGGTCTGGAAACACTGTCCATCGGCCTGGACGGAGACCAGCAGGATCCCCGCCAGCAAGCCGCCCAGGGCCAAGAAGGATACCGAGGAACTGCGAATCATAGAACGGAAATGCGCCCCGCGCGCTTTCACCGGGGGCTGATGTTGACCGGCCCGCCGTAGGCTTCAATGGTCATCGCCTTTGTGACCAAGGCCGGGCTCGGACTGGCCGACCCTGTTTTGATCTTGAGGCGTCCTCCCCAAGCCACCGCTTTAACCCCTCCGGTAAAGGTCTTGAATGGCGCATCAAAAGTCCCGAGTTCTGTCGGCCCCGTATAGTTGAAGTCCACCCAGGTGTCTGCTGCGGTCAGCCACTGGAATACCAGGTCCCGGCCATCCTGCGAGACGCTTAGAGGCTGGAGCGTCGTGGCCGTGAGGCTCCCGTCATTCCATTTCAGTGGCGGCGTCGCGGTCCCGCTCCACAGCGAGTTGCCGCCCTGAGAAAGGTTGGGCGCTCCGTTGTGCGCCACGACCGGGTTGGCGGTCTTCTGCACATGCCACACGGCCATGCCTGAAGTGGCGCCGGAGAATGGGACCGTGCCCCCGCCGTCGGTAAGGTTGGCGTCGTACCCCGCCCCACCGGCGACCTGGTTGTTTCGAAACTCGACGATGAAATATTCGCCCGCGCCCCGGGCCGGGTCGTACAGGATGACCGGCGTGTTGGCCGACTGGTATTGTGGGACGGTCGTGGTGGCAATTCCGCCGCTGGCCAATGAAAAAACCTGCGGCCTTACCCAGCCAAACTGGATCTTATGCCACGGATCAAGGTGGAAAGTGCGGCGATCATCTTTGTCCGGATAGATCGTGCAAGTCATCAGCGACAGCCCGGAATCCCAACACCCGGAACTGTACAGGTCCACCGTGCCCAGGCTGTGGCTCAACTCGTGCGTCATCGTCATGAAGCTGGCGTGGTGGTCGAGCGAAGCGACCCGGCCCCGCAGGGTCACGTTCTGTCCCGGCACGGCGAAGCCTGCGCCCGCGGCGCCAATGAGCCGGTTGGCGCCGCTGGTTTCGCCGTTGTTCCCGATGCACATGATGCTCAGCTCATTCTGGGTAATCGAGCCGTCGTGATTGTTGTCCCATTGGGCAAAGTTATAGCCCGTTTTGGCCGCGATTTGGCCCAGCAAGTAGGCTATGCCCGCCCCACAATCCAGACCGCTCCGAGTGATGCCGTCGCCGAAATCCTTCGACTGCTGCGCGTCCAGGGCCGCCGTCTCGGCGGCGTTGAGGACGACCGGGCCAATCACGTCGGCCCGCTGCCAATGGAAGATGCCGTGGGAGTTCTCCAGGAAGAACCCGCTGATGCTGGGGAAAGTCAGGTAATTGAACACCAGCGGGTCAACAATAGCATTGATATTCGATTCCAGTGGCTGCCGGTTGGAGCCATTGGTCGATAAATCAAAGGTGACCACCAGCAGCGGAAAGGGCCCGGACACGGGCCATCCATTCACCTCCAGACTGCCGTAGCCGAAATCCTCCGGCTTCAAGTTCTGAGCCGAAGCCTGGCGTGGACAGCCGAGCGCCAGAACCAGCGCTGGCAAGAGACAGCCGCTGAGCCGCGCGACTGGACATCCCAGTAGTCGCGCGCGTGCCCTGATGAGCGCCGCGGTCCCCTGGGCCCCGGAACAGCGGGTTGAATGCCTCGACGCACATAGAGCCAGCCCCGGACCGGGCCGTCCCGAGATCGTCGATTTCCATCGAGGTTGGATCTTCATACGAGTGCCGCCTTACTGCAACGTCACCAGGGCCAGAATCAAGCCTTGCCCTTTTTCGAGCCCCGTCATGGCCTTGCCCAAAATCGCACCCGGGGCGCGGGTGCGGTCACCGGCTTTCATGGCATACCCGGGGCGGTCGGAGGTGGTCAAAAGATCCCCCGGTTTTATCGATCTGCCCGTGGCATCCGCTTTCACGTAAACCCGGCCGGTCAAAGCCACGTTCTGCCCGTCCTGCATCACACCTTCCTGGTGCAGGCTGATTCCGGGCTGGAGGCCATTGGCCCCACTGACCACTCCGGCCACCCGCGTGTCGTAGGCGCTAGCGCTCAGCTTCAATTGACCAGGGTGCTCTTCATCGATAATCAAGACCGAACCTTGCTCGAGTTTTTCATTCCCCGTTGGAAACGGCTCTGCCAGGTCGCAGCCGCCGCGAATCGTCAGACTACACACCGAGAAGTTCCCGCCACCCACGTAGGTGCGCGGCCAATCACCGCAACAGTTGATGTTCAGCGTATCGCCAAGGTCCGACAGGGCACGGCCCGGGGAACCGCGCCGTCCGGACCACCCAATTAGCAGGTCGGCGCAACCAATGCTCGCGGTAAAATTGTCACCCACCACCAGCGGGCCGCCAATCGTGGCGCTGCCCTTCACGATCAGGTCGTTCTTTCCGGGATTTCCGTAGTTATAGTTATCGGCGATGAGCACTCCGCCCGCCTTCAAACCCGAGGCGCTCGGAAAGTCGGGCGAATTGATGAGGTTGAGGTAGCGGTTCAGCTCACCAGCCCCGGTGCCCGTATAGAGCGTGGCGCTGCCTCCCGTATCGAGCGTGAGGCTGCCTCGCACGTCGAGTTCGCTCTCGGGCGCGATTGTGCCGATCCCGACGTTTCCTGAATCATCAACCGTGAAATCATAAAGCGCAGGGCTGCCCGCCTTGCCGGGATCACTCGCCGTCCGAAACATGAAGAAGCCGCCCCCGGTGTGTCCCATTCCGAACCGCTGGCCTCCGGCATTCGCCGGCCACGAAATCGAGGCCGCATTCCCCAACTCGACGGAACCGATCCAGGCGTTGTCGGTCCAATACGGGCCCCCCTGGATCGTGAGAGGCAAATCGGGACTGTCCGTTCCAATCCCCACGTTCCCAGCGGTGTAAAAGGCATTGTTGTTGTTGACAGACCAGACCCCGCTTCCGCCGCCCCCTCCGGCCGAGGCAATGGTCAACGTGTTGCCATTGGGCGTAATGGTAACGTTATTCCCGGGAGCCAGGGTGAGGTCGTCTTTGAGCCCGTTCAGGCTCTTGACGGCCGAACCCTGGGAGAGGCTTTCCGCCGTCCCCGCACTTCCGGCCCGGATGGCGTAGGGCGACGAGGTCAGCTCCTGCCTCGGCGCTACAGTCGTGAAATTCGCTTCGCCCACCTTCCGCACATGCAGCTCCAGCCAGCGGGCCGGTCCCGTAAAGATCCCGTCGCCGAAGTCCAGGCGCGCCCTGAACAAGCCGTTGAGGATGGTAATGGACTGGGCGGGCTGAGGTTGAGGGCCGGCCACCAGGTTGCCACCGGCCTCGGCATCATAAATTGAGAAGGTGATTTCGTAATTGCCGTTGGCTGGCGCGCCGTTTTCGTCCAGTCGGCCGTTATAAGTAAAAGCGGTGCTTTGGCCTTCCAGCGTCTCAGTCTGCAGGTCAAGAGCCAGCAGCAACAACAAGGCGGCTGGGACCCATTTCATACAGAGAGTTTTCATAATTCGAGAGAGCTTGTTCTATTCAATGAAGGTTTGGTTCGGTTGTTGTGGCAGAGAAAACGCTCGCCGCCGCGGGGGGCGGGCAAAGATCGACTTCATCTTTAATGTATGCCTTGCCCTCTGGAATATGGCGGAGGACACGGTGGACGCCTTTGGCATCGCCGACGACGAACCGGGCGATCCCGAGAATGATTCTTGGAGTGACTTTCATATTGCCTCCCCTCTTCTATTGCAACGTGACCAGGACCAGCACCATGCCTCTGCCCTGTTTGAGACCGCTCATCGCCTTTCCCAGAACCGCGCCGTGTGCGCGGGTGTAGTCCGTGACCTTCATCGCGTGCCCGGGCGTATCCGAGGTCGTAAGTTGATCGCCGGGTTCAATTGCCCCGTTGACCGCGTCCGCGAGCACATACACGCGCCCGGTTAGCGCCACATTTCGCCCGTTCTCGGCCAGGCCGGACTGGCTCATCGACAGTCCCGGGGCAATCCCGTTTGCCCCGCTGATGATGCCCGCCACTCGTTTGTCATACGCCTGCTCACTCCGGGTGAGCTTGCCGGGGTGCTTAGAGTCGATCACGACGACCGACCCTTTGGGAAGTTCGGTCGAGGTCACATCGAACGGCTCAGCCAGATCCGCCCCTCCGCGAATCGTGAGTGAGGCGACGCTGAAGTTTCCGTCGTTATTGAGGCGGGCAAACGAGTTCTGGTTAGCGGCGGCGACGTACGTTTGGGGTTCGAACACTATCTCTCCGCCTACACCTTGGATGCGAGAACCCGCGTAGCCCGCGTTGCTATCATAGAGAGTCAGGAACGGTTGATAGCCGATCAGGCGCAACGCGTCTTGCCCGACGACTTCGAGTTTTGCCACCGGGTTAGCCGAACCAACCCCCACGTTGCCGCTGTTGCTCAATTTGATGAATGAGAACGGATTGGCCCCGCTGATGTAGCTATCCGTGAACAGATTCAAATCACCACTCACGCTCTGGATTCGAGAGGCCGCGTAGCCGGCATTGGAATCGAAGAACGTGAGGAACGGCTGGAAACCGATCATGCGCAACGCATCCTGGCCGGCGATCTCAAGCTTGCCCGCCGGTTTGGCGGAGCCAATGCCGACGTTGCCACTGGTGTCCAGGCGCATGAAGCCGAACGGATCCGAGCCGTTCAGATAGTTTTCCGTGAACAAGTTCAGTCCACCATTGACGGATTGCATCACGCTGCGGGCATTCTTAGAGTTGCTATCGTAAAGCGTGATGAGGGGATTATAGCCCGATATATGGAGAGCATCCTGAGTTCCACTCAGATCCAAGAGCGCCTGCGGCGTATCAACCCCTATCCCCACTCGACCGGCAGTGTAAAAGATGTCCGAGCCCTTCAGCCCCCATGGTCCGCTGCCGCCCCCGCCGCCCGAACTCAACACCAGGCTGTTGCCATCGGGCGTGATGGTCATGTTCGCTCCCGCCTCGAGGGTTACAAGGTCACTCAATCCGTTGAGAGACTTCACCACCTGGCCGGACGCGATTTTTCCAGCCGAGATGCTCCCGTCTTGGATCGCCGTGGCGCCGATTCCGTTGTCGGCCACCGCTCTGGCGGCTCTGGCGAAGATGGAGTAAGGCGATGAAGTCAACTCCTGCCTGGGCGCAATCGTCGTAAAGCCGGCCTCGCCCAGTTTCCGCACATGCAACTCCAGCCAGCGGGCCGGCCCAGTGAAGATCCCCTCCCCGAAATCCAGGCGCGTCCTGAACAAGCCGTTCACAATCGTAATCGACTGGGCGGGTTGGGGTTGAGGGCCGGCCACGAGGTTGCCGCCGGCCTCGGCATCGTAAACTGAGAATGTGATCTCGTAATCGCCGTTGGCCGGCACGCCGTTCTCATCCAGCCGCCCGTTGTAGGTAAAAGCGGTGCTCTGGGCTTGCAGCCTCGCGGTCTGCAGCCCCAGAGCCACCAGCAACAACACGGCGGCTGTCAGCCATTTAATGTCGAGAGTTTTCATATAGCGAGAGGGGACGTCCTGTTGGTGGCGATTCGGCGTGGCCAGTATGGTCCTGAATTGCGTGCGATGGATGCGGTTATCTCAGAGTCTTCAGCACCGCTCAGATCACTTGGATAAGCGGTAAAACCGAGGCCCCTTCACCGGCGCCACAACCACGGCCTTGTTAGCGCCATCATCCGACACCGGTTCCGGCACGGCGGTCCAGTTTGTGGAAGCCAAGTTTTGAGTTTGCTCAAGCGTGAATCCGGCGGAGGAGGACGGCCAGTAAAGGACGGCGGTGTTTGTGGCCGTAACATAGATCCTCAACAGCGGCGCCTGGGGCGTCTGGACAGTTCCAGCCAGACTCCAGAAGCCGCCCGTGACGGAATACTTGCCTCCGGTCATGGTCTGGCCTGCGTCATGCTGGCCGATGCTGCCCGTGACGGAATAGGCGCCGCCGGTGCTCGTTCCGCTCCCGGCGTCGATGCTTTGCCATCCGATCGAGTAGGATTGGGCGAACGCCGCCGAGGTGAGCCCCACAATTGAGCTGATAAAAAGGAACCTCTTCATGTTGTTCTTCATCATTTCTTCCGCTGCCTGTTCACAATTGCCCAAGAATCATCCCGGACGCCACTGGGGCAAATTCGCCGGCACAGAGCCGGTCATCACTGGAGTAAGAAGAAAAGGAGATGTAGAATTACAGAAAATCTCATCCTATGAGTAAGATCGGCAGCAGTGGCCCCCGTCCGGATGCCAAGGGCGCGGTTTGAGTGCAGCGATTGAGGGACATGGAGGATCCTGTGGCCGTTGCCGCCAATCCACTTCCAAGACCCTGGCGCCCAACGGGCGCTCGTTTCAAGGGCAAGAATATCTTCTCCCTCTCAGCCTTCCGGAGTCTCCAGCAAGCTTTGGAGTCGCCGTGCCAGTGGCGACGGGAGGCGGTCGCGCCAAGACGAATCCACCAGGCCGACTTCTATTAAGTCGCGCAGGTGGGTGCGGTCTTTGTCTCGGAAGGAAGTCAATTTCATCTTGACCAAGGCGTCGAGTGTGACCAACCGGAACGACTGGGTCACTTCGGAATCGGCGACGTCTGGCGTGGGGTAGAGCGAATCCTGCCGCACTCTTTCACCGGCAAAGACGAGATGCACCGCATCGCGGGCCTTGGCGTTTGGACCATCGAGGAACATATCCAGGCTGGCGGCGTGCCGGTACACAAAACCGGCGCGAGCCATGGCGCTTTTGGCCGCGGACAAATCAGCGCGGCGCAAGAGAATGTCCACGTCTCGCGTGTTGCGCACTGCCGCTTCATCCACACGCGAGACCCATGCGGCCACAGCGTTGCCACCGGCCACCGCGTAGGGCACACCTGCCGCTTCCAGCGCGGCCACCGCGCGGTCGAGTCTTTCTCGCACTTTTTCCACAGCTCGGAGCATCCTGTCCCAGGAAACCTCTCCATAGAGCCTATGGCCAGCGGACATCTGTTGCAGTCCGGCAGCCGCTCTTCGATTTCCTGTCATGTCTTGTGTAATGTGAGACGCTGCTCGTTGCCCGCATCCCGGGAAAAAGCCCCCCAGTAGATCTCGGTCATCTGAATACCCCCGTGTTCGGGATTGGGGATGAGCTTCTGCGCTTTGGGGTCCGCCACAAAGTCCAGCACTTCCAGCGGGACTTGGCCGAGCAGGTTCGGCGCCCGTTCGTCGATGTCCACGACGTCGAAGGTGCCCGAACGGCCCATCACTTCAAGGCGCACTGGTTCATAAACCGCGTGGGTGCGGATGCCGTTGGCCGTCTGGGATTCGACTTTGTCCACCTGCCTGAGCCGGAGGGCTTTGATGACGCTCGGCTTGAGGTAGAGCCGAGTGGCGCCGGTGTCCACCAAGGCCTCAGCCCCGATTTGCCGGGGCTTCCGAGGTGACGCCCCGCGCTCGTAGTTAGCCGATTCCCATTGGCTGGTAAGCCGCAGTTTGACGATGACTTTGCCCATATCCCGCTCGGTCTTCATACAACAACCTGCCCGCCGGCACCGAAGCCGTCAAGCCGATATTGGCCTGTGAGGGCGGCTTGGAGCACTCCGTTAGTCTCCCCTTGGTCCTGCCAGATCCGAAGCTCGAAACCTGAAACTCGAAACAAACCCGAAATCCAAAAACGGCAATGGCCAAAACCGGAGCGGCTGTGGCCAAGGTCCTGTCGTGAATTGCTGCTTAACGGACAACTAACGCAGGCGCATCAAGAAGCTCAACCGTGTTCTCCTCGGTGGATACCGCCAGATGGCAGCCGTCGGGGGAAAAGCCCAGGAACATGCCGGCCTGCGGAAGATCCAGCGAGAGGAGTTCGCGCCGAGTCGCGAGATTCCAGAGTTTGACCGATTCCTTATGGCCCAGAGAGGCTAGGGTGCGCCCGTCGGGCGAAAACGCCAAATCCGTCGTTTCCTCTATGTGTCCCGGCAGGGTGGCGATCGGTTTTCCGTCTGCCGCATTCCACAAACGAATCGTGCCATCCATGCTCCCGCTGGCCGGTCGTAGAGCCGGACCAGGCTATCGCGCTCGACACTCACCGCAAAGTGCCTGGCGCCCGGCCCCAGAATGGCGCGGCGAATGGGTGGTTTGGGTCCTTGGAGCATGCCGAGCAACTTGCCGGTCGCGACTTCCCAGAACCTTGCGATTCCGTCTTGGTCGATAGCGAAGAGGACCCGCCCCTCGGGCGAGAGTCCCCATGTCGAGAATTGCGTGCGGCTCGAGGCTGATCCGGCCAATGGCAAGCGCGTAGTGACGTGCGTAGCGGGCGAAACCCATTCCACAGTGCGCTGGGCGGGGTCCCAACTGACAAGTTCTTTCCCATCTGGTGAAAAGCCGATCAGGTTTGTGACAGAAAACTCGTCCACTGTCCGCCGCTCGGCCAGGTTCCAGAAGGAGTGCCGGGACGGCGCGCCGCCCGGCAGGGCCAGGAGGAGTTGCCTTCCGTCCGGAGAAAAGACCGGGCGCTGTCCGTTCTTGTTCGGTAGATGTTCGGTAGAACGGGGTGGTTCGGCGTGCCAGAGCATCACGGCCCCGTCCTTGCTGCCAGTCGCCAGGAGTTTGCCGTCCGGGCTAAATGCGGCGCACCAGACCTCGCTGTCGTGGCCGTGCAAGGTGCCCCGCGCCTGCCAGGTCGAGGTGTCCCAGAAGCGGATGGTCTGGTCTGAGCCCGTACTGATGAGAGTCAAGCCGTCCGGAGAAAAGGTGGCCGACCACACCGTGAGCCGATGGCCCTTGAGTATTCGTGCGGTCTCGCCCATGGCCAGGTCCCATATCAGGACATCACTTGACCAGCCTGCTGAGGCGAGGAGTGCTCCGTCCGGCGAAAAGCCCAGCGACCACACCGGATGCGCCGTGGGCAGTTGGCGGAGCAGTCTTCCTGAACGTGCGTCCCAGAGGTCAATTCCAGTCGGGGAAGCGGCAGCGGCCAGTATTCGGGCATCGGACGAGAGGGCGACCACGCGGCCAGGCCGAGAGAAGCTCTTCAGGAGCTTGCCCTCCCGGTAATCCCACAGCGTGACCTTTCCAAGGTGTTCCCAGTAAAGAGGATTTGAGTCGGAAACCGCCATCCACGGGCTGGTTTTCGACAGCGCGATTATCTGTCCGGGGTAGTTGGTCACAAGCGCCCGGGCTTGGACGTTCCAAACGCCAGTTCCCTGGGTTCCGCCCGTGATCAGGAGCTTGCCATCGGGCGAGAAGGCCACCGACCACACCGCCCCGCCGGCCGATGCGAGCAAGGTCGCTTGAAGCTTTTGCTCCAAGATATTCCACAGTTTCGCGGTGCCGTCCTGGCTGCCGGTGGCCAGCAACCGTCCATCTGGGGAAAAAGCGGCGCAAGTCACTATCCACTTGTGCGAGCCGAGCATCGCAATTTGGTCTCCGCGACACAGATTCCATAGGTAGCGCCATTCGAACCCGCGCAGGTCAGCCTGCCCCGGTTCGGGCTCCAGCGCTGCCAAAGTCCGCCGAGCCAGTCCATAGTTATTGTGCTGCATGGCCTGCGCGGAGAGACTGATGTCCGCCACGTAGAGATTGAGGCGGGTCTTGGCAACCTCCGCCTCGGCCAGGAGTCGCTGCCGGCTTTCTCCCTGAGCGTGTTGTTCGGCCCGGCGCCATTCGAACAGAACGCCTGTTACACCCATCCCAAGGGCAATTAACAACGCCGCTGAGAGCGCCGCCGTGACAGGATGACGCCGCCGCCAAAGCCACAGAGTCTCCCAGGGCCGCACCGGGCGCGCCAGAATGGGTTCATTTCTAAGGAACCGGCCGAGGTCCTCCGCAAGGTCTCTGGCCGAGGCGTATCGCCGCGAAGGCTCTTTTTCCAGGCATTTGAGACAGATCGTCTGCAAATCGACCGGCACGCTCGGATTCAACCGCTTCGGAGCGATCGGTTCAACCGTTTGCACCTGCGCGAGGATTTCAGTGATCGTCTCGCCTTGAAATGGCGCCCGACCGGTGACCAGGTGATAGAGAATTGCCCCCAGCGAATAGATGTCGCTCTGGGGAGATGCCTCGGAGAACTTGCCTGCGGCTTGTTCCGGCGGGATGTGGCTGGGCGAGCCGAGCACCTCGCCGCTCAATGTGAGCGCGGAGTTCGGGCTCGATGACCCAGAGTCAGAGAGGCGTTTGGCCAAGCCGAAATCAGTGACGCGGGGCTGGTCAAACATGTCCAGCAGCAGGTTCGAGGGCTTGAGGTCCCGGTGGAGGACACCCCGGGAGTGCGCATAGTCAATCGCCTCAGCCACCGTCTTGAGATAGTCTGCCGCTCGGCGGGCGGGCATAGGTTTGTCTCGCACCAATTCCGCAAAATCCTGGCCTTCGATGTACTCCATTGAGAAGAAATGGTGGCCATCTTCCTCGCCGACCTCATAGACCGGCACGATATTAGGGTGCTTCAGAGCCGCGACCGCCTCGGCCTCCGTGCGAAAGCGCCGCACGAATTCCTTGCTGGAAAACGGGCCGTGCAGCACCACCTTCACCGCCACGATCCGCTTCAAGCTCTTCTGGCGCGCCTTATAGACAACCCCCATCCCCCCGCGGGCAATCTCCTCGAGCAACTCGTAATCGCCCAACTGGCGTGGACCGGACGGGCTGGCATTAACTGCGTCGCTTGCGGGCCAGGCGAGAGGGTCCCCAAAAGCCAGGCCGCTGAGGCATTTCCGGCACAGGCCTTCCAGCTCGTCCGCGCAGAGCGCCGTTCCGCATATTGGGCATGTTCGATGGCAAGTCATTCAACACCGTTATCGTCTATGTAAGAAGCGAAACCGGGCGCGAATTACAGAAAGAACGCCCCTACTGATTGAGCACGGCATACAGATGCCGCATTTCTTCATCGAGCTCCAGCGGACTCGAGACGGTTTGTGCCACTTCGGCGCGGACCAGGTTGCGGTAGCGCTGGCGCATCCGGTGCACCGCCACGGCAACGGCCTGGCCCGTCATGCCCAATCGCCGGCCCCTTTCCGCGTAATCGCCTTCACCCACATCATGAGTCAGGTACTCCTTCAACTCCTCAAATTGGCCGAGCTTGCCCGAGGACGCGCTCTCTGTTCGAAGCCGTGCCAGGGCCTGTTCGAGAATAGTCGTGGCCCACCGCAGATCGAACAGGTTGTCGGGGCTAAGGTGGGAGGCCTGCTCGGCTTGATAGACCTGTTCGGGCGTAAGATCGTCCAGAGAAACAATCGTTTG
>JBJKSV010000290.1:0-3042 GCA_046703605.1 Limisphaerales bacterium | reverse complement strand
CGTCCGCACAATCCGCAGCATTCTGTGGTGATGCGGCGCGCAGAGGACTGCGCGCCCTACCTGTTGAACGTTGCCTTGGGCCAAATCGCAAATCTAAAATCTAAAATCTAAAATTCCATGAAGGGTCATCTCTGCCTTGTGCTCCACGCTCATCTGCCTTTTGTCCGGCACCCGGAGCATGAGCAATTCTTGGAGGAGAACTGGCTCTTCGAGGCCATCACCGAGAGCTATATCCCGCTCCTGAAGGTCTTGCAGGGCTGGCAACAGAGCGGGGTGGGGGTGCATCTAACCATGACGCTGTCACCGACGCTCTGTTCGATGCTGATGGACCCCCTGCTCCAGGCCCGCTACCTCCGGCACCTCGAGACGCTGATTGAGCTTGCGGACAAGGAGGTCCATCGCACTCGGTGGGAACCCGCCTTTCATTCCTTGGCTCTGTTCTATCATGAGCGCCTCAACTCGGTTCGCGACTTCTACCGAGCCTGTCGCTCCGACCTTGTAAGCGCCTTTCGCGCCTGCCAGGAAGGCGGCCAGTTGGAAATCATCACCACCGCCGCCACCCATGCGATCCTCCCGTTATTGGCCAGTCATCCGCCTTCGGTTCGCGCCCAAATCCTCGTTGCTCGAGACCATTACCGGCACTGCTTTGGGCGGGAACCCAAAGGGATCTGGCTGCCCGAATGCGCCTACGCCGAGGGCCTTGAAAGTTTCCTGGGCAAAGCCAAGCTGCGCTGGTTCATCCTCGACTCCCATGGCCTGCTCAACGCTAAACCCAGGCCCCGCTTCGGCACCTTCGCCCCAATCCTCACGCCGCACGGTTTGGCGGTGTTTGGGCGTGATATGGCCTCCGCCCGCCAGGTTTGGAGCCGGGAGGAAGGCTACCCTGGCGATGTCCGCTATCGCGATTTCTACCGTGACATTGGATTCGATCTGGACCTTGATTATGTGAGGCCGCATCTGGCTACCTCGGACCGACGCAGCTTCACCGGCATCAAGTATCATCGCATCACGGGGCCCGGCCCGGCCAAACAGATCTATGACCGCCCGGCCGCTCTCGATGCCGCCGAGCAGCAGGCGGCTCATTTCCTCGATGCGCGCAAGGCCCAAATCGAACGCCTAGCCGCCGCCATGAAACGGCCTCCTGTCGTGCTTTCTCCCTACGACGCGGAACTGTTCGGCCATTGGTGGTATGAAGGGCCGGAATTCCTCGATCGATTCGCGCGAAAGGCCTTTGGCGATCAGGATACGCTTTCGCTCATCACTCCCGAGGAGTATCTGGGCCTGTATCCGACCCAGCAGGTGGCGACGCCTGGCGCTTCGAGCTGGGGTGAGGAGGGCTACTGGAAGATGTGGCTCGACGATGCCAACCACTGGATCTACCAGCACTTGAGCATCGCCCAGAAGCGCATGTCCAATTTAGCGGCGCGCTTTGTCCGGCCTGACCCGCTCCAGGGCCGCGCGTTGCGGCAAGCCGCGCGGGAGTTGCTGCTGGCCCAGGCCAGCGATTGGCCATTCATCATCCGCACCGGCACCAGCCCTGATTATGCCCGCAACCGAGTGACCACTCATCTGCTCCGGTTCACTTCGCTCCATGAACAACTCTTGCGTGGCGTGGTGGACGAGCAGAGTCTGGCTGAGATGGAGTGGAAGGACAACTGCTTTCCCGAAATCAATTATCGGTATTGGGCCAATGTGGAATGACTTGCCATTCGCCCCTCAAAAGGTAAGCTCGACTTCGTGAATGGGCGATCTTCCAAATGGCTGCCGTGGGTATTTGCGTTGCTGGCGGGGCTGTCGCGCTGGCCGGGATTATTCCCGCCCAACTTCAGCGCCTTCTACGGTTTGGCGTTCTGCGCCGGGGCCTTTTTTCCAATTGGGATCAAATGGTGGATTCCCCTGGGCACGCTGTTTGGCACAGACCTCCTGCTGAACCTTTTTTACTTTCACGTCAACCCCTTGCAGCCATTCCAACTGGCTAACTACGCCGCCTTTGCCGGCATTATATGGTTCGGCACCAGGTTCAGCGCCCGCAGTTCCTTTCTGCGCCTGCTCTCGGGCGGGCTTCTGGGCGCCATCTTCTTTTACCTGATTACCAACACCGCCGCCTGGCTCTTCAACCCGTTCAACAATCCGGAATATACCAAAGACCTGATGGGTTGGTTCATCGCCCTGACCAAAGGGACGGGCGGCTACCCCATGACGCTTGAGTTCTTCCGCAACACTCTTATGAGTGGAGGGCTTTTCACTGCCCTGTTTGCCGGCGCCCTCAAACTGAGCGACGCAATGGAATCGGCTCGCGAAAAGGAGCCAGAGCCAGAGCCGGAACCGGAGTCGCCCGTCGAGCCGGCCCCGGACGAGGCGAAAGCGTGAGCCCGCCCAATGCGCATCGGCGTCATTTCTGATACTCACAACTTCTACGATCCGGCCATCCCGAAGCTGTTCGCGGGCGTGGAGCACATCCTCCATGCCGGAGACATCGGCCTGCCTCGGATAATCCTGGAACTGGAGCAGATCGCGCCGGTGACCTGCGTCGCCGGGAACACGGACGAGCCGGGATTCCATTTCAAGGAAACCGAGGTCGTAGTGCTCGCCGGACGAACATTTGTCATTCACCACATCGTGAACCCGCACCGTCTAACGGATTCGCTCCAGGCGCGCATCGAGCGAGAGCGGCCCGACGCGGTAGTCTTCGGCCACACCCACAAGCCGTTCAACGAGGTCATTGACGGGGTTCTGTTCTTCAACCCCGGTTACGCTGGGAAATCCCGTTTTGGTCTGGCACGCAGCGTGGGAATCCTTCAATGCGACGAGCATGGGATTGCCGCGGAAATTGAGTATCTCTGAAGGTAGGTATTAACCCTATTTGGCTTTCTGTCCTGTGTGACAGAGTTTCTTCCGGCGCGCCCCGGTTGCGGGAGAAGATGCCGTGGCCAGGTTCTTCTTGCGGTTGGAGGGCGGGCTGCGTGACATGCAATCCGACATAGAGCAAGAAGGGCTTCAAAGGAATCCGATTTCCTGTCGAGATGACCTGGACGCTCGGCC
>JBJKSV010000289.1:0-3072 GCA_046703605.1 Limisphaerales bacterium | reverse complement strand
CGCGTCTGGATTACGGCCACCTGTTGCTGGATCCCGGCGAATCGGCCAAGCTCGAAACGCTGGCCATCGGCATTTTCAACGATGGACGCATTGGAGAGGAACGCTTTGCCGATGCTTTAGCCCGGCAGTATCATATCCGTATGCGTCCGCCACTGGCAGGCTACTGCACCTGGTACTCCAGCCCGCACGGTGGCGCGGCGGATGAAAACTCGATTGTCCAATTGGCTCAATTCGCCGCAAAGCAACTCAAGCCCTTCGGCTTTTCGTTCGTCCAGATCGACGACCAATGGCAGGACGGCAAGATCCGCAACGGTCCGGCCCGCCGCTTTCTCCGAGCCAATCCGCGCGGGCCGTATCCGCACGGCATGGAGCCTGTCGCCGAGCGGTTTCGGCAACTCGGCCTGACCGCGGGCCTGTGGTTTCTGCCATTCGGCAGCGATTACAAGGACCCGGAATTCAAGAACCGTCAGGACTGGTTCGTCAAATTCCCGGATGGCAAACCGTTCGAAACCCGCTGGGGCGGCACCTCACTCGACTTGACCCGCCCCGATGTCCAGGCCTATCTCCGAAAAATGGCGCGGACCATTCACGGCTGGGGGTTCAATTACTTCAAGATGGACGGCCTCTATACCGGCGCTTCCACCGAACAATGCTATGTGAACGACGGTTACCGCGACGACCATTTCGGCGCGAACGCCCCTTTCCATAATCCTAAAGTAACCAACATCGAGGCGTTTCGAGACGGCCTGAAGCTGCTGCGCCAGGCCGCCGGACCGCGGGTGTTCTTCTCCGGCTGCAACATTAGCCAGAACATGCGGACCTTGGGCGGGGCCATAGGGTTGCTCGATTCCATGCGCATCGGCCCCGACAACGGCCACCGCTGGGCGGACTACCGCCAGCAGATTGCCCACAACGCCTCCGGCTCGCTCCTCACCGGGCCAATTCGCGGCTCGCGTCTCTATTTCTTGAATGGCCGGGTCTGGTGGAATGACCCGGACCCGACCTATGTGCGGGAATCGGTGCCGCTGGACCAGGCGCGGCTCATCACTTCCTGGGTGGCGCTGAGCGGGGACGTGTACCTCAACAGCGATTGGCTCCCCGGCCTCTCCCCCGAACGTCTCAACATTATCAAGCGCACCATCCCTCCCCATGGCGCCACCGTCAGACCAGTCGATTACTTCGATACCGTCCTGCCCCGCATTTGGCTCGTTACCGACAATCGCCAATCCGTGCGCCGGAATGTCCTGGGCCTCTTCAATTGGGACGACCACGATGCTCGCATCACTTGCAGGTGCGCCAAGGCCGGGCTTGATCCCGCCCGATCCTACTATGCTTTTGACTTTTGGGCGAACCGCCCGGCCCGCTCCTTTTCCGGCGCCTTCGCATACGATTTGCCTGGCCGATCTTGCCGGGTCCTGGCCGTGCGCGCCGCCGCAGGCCATCCGGTCCTGGTCAGCACCTCGCGCCATGTCACCCAAGGGATTGTGGATGTAAGGAACGAGACCTGGAATGACTCGATGGCCACCCTCTCTGCCAGCAGCGAGGTCATCGCCAATGACCCCTACGAACTGCGCGTCGCCGGCCTCCAGGATGGTGGCAAGAGTTGGAAGCTGGTCTCCGCTAGCGTCTCTTCTGGCGACAAAGCCGCGGGTGTCACCATCGAACCCAGACCTGCCGTTCGTGGCGAAGCGGGCTGGCTCCGAGTCATCGTCCATTCGCGCCAGAGCCGCTCTGTGGAGTGGTCGCTCAGATTTGTCCCAGGTGGAACATAAAGCTGCTTGAGGGCAAGGGGTTGGCCCAGCAGGGATGAGCCGGGCGAAAGTTGCGCTGACGCGCGCGTTGTGGATAGGTAAAGGATAAGATTGCCTTCGATGTATCCCCGATCTACAAGAGACGACATTCATGTCAGGCAATGCGCATCAACCCATCCACAACCCGCACGACAGATTCTTCAAGGACATCTTTGGCCGGCCTGAGGCTGTGCTGGAATTGTGCCAAACCCATCTGCGCTTGGATCTGGTCGCGGCCATCGATTGGCGCACCCTAAAACTGGAATCGGGCAGCTTCATTGACGAGTGGTTGGCTGAATACCTGTCGGATCTCCTCTACAGCGTCCAACTCCGGGATGAGCCGCTCCTGCTCTATTTTCTGTTCGAGCACCGAAGCAGGCCGGACCGGGACATGCCCTTGCGGCTGCTCATTTATATGGCCGGCATCTGGAAACGGTGGCGCGAGCAGGCCGGGCCGGGCGCCAGGCCACCCTGCGTCATTCCCATCATCCTGCACCAGGGGAGCGAGCCCTGGCGCATCTCGCCCCGCTTTCACGACTGGCTGGCCATGCCGGAGGCGGTGCGGGAGAAATTGGCTCGGTTTGAGCCGGATTTTGAACATGTGCTCATTGACCTTTCAGAGATACCGCTGGAACGGTTGGCCGGCGGGTTGGTGTCACAATTGGCGTTGAGCCTGATGAAGGCGGTGCGGGAGGACAGGCTGGAGGAATGGGTGGAACTCGCGGAGAGTGCGCTGGCGGAATTGACGCGGAATCCGGATCGGGCGGGCCTATTCCGGACGCTGCTGCGGTATGCGTTCGCGGCCGGGGGTAGTAAGCAGGGCAAAGGACCCTCGACAATGAAAAGGTTGGTGGGTAAGATAGGGAATCAGAGAGTAAGAGAAGGAGTTATGACTATTGCCGTAGAGTTGATCCAGCAGGGCCGACAGCAAGCCGAGGAGCGAGCCAGGACGATCGCTGAAGAGTTGATCCAGCAGGGCCGACAGCAAGCCGAGGAGCGAGCCAGGACGATCGCTGAAGAGTTGATTCAGCAGGGCCGACAGCAAGCCGAGGAGCGAGCGAAGACCATGGCCGAGGAGTTGATCCAGCGAGGCCGATTGGAGGCGGAACAACGGGGCCGGCTGGAAGGACAGATCCAGCTCTGTCGCCAATTGCTTGGGCTACAAAGTCCCTTAAACCAGGAACTGGCAAGTCAAGGAATCCTCGATCTTGAGAAGTTGCTGGCTGAACTGCAAGCCCGCCTCCGACAGCGGATGAAGTAGCTTCTTCACGAGACCCGATTG